>NZ_JBARCR010001245.1:0-3500 GCF_049794275.1 Trebonia sp. | reverse complement strand
GTGATCAGCTCCCTGGCGGGGAACCGGCACGTACGTATCGACCTGCTGGAGACCGGCGAAGTCCGCTGACGGTCCATGCAGTTAACCGTCGGCAGGATCGGCCGCCCGCACGGGGTCCGTGGTGATGTCGTGGTCGGTGTCCGGACGGACGAGCCAGAACTCAGGTTCACTCCAGGCTCCCGCCTGGACACCGATCCCGAGGACATCGGGCCGCTCACCGTGGCCGCCGTGCGCTGGCACTCCGGCGAGCTCCTCGTCAGGTTCGAGGGCGTCAGGGACCGGGACGCGGCCGGCGAGCTGCGCGGCACCTGGCTGATCGTCGACTCGAGCACGTTCGCCCCGTCCGACGACCCCGACGAGTTCCACGACTCCGAGCTGGTCGGGCTGACGGTACGCACTGTCGACGGCACCGAGATCGGCGTCGTCGAGGACGTCTCGCACTCCGGCCAGGACCTGCTGACGGTCCGCGCCGGGACGCGCGAGATCCTGGTGCCCTTCGTAAGGGCGATCGTGACAGACGTAGACGTCGCTAATGGTGTTCTAGTTATCGACCCGCCGCCTGGGCTGATAGACCTCCAGGAAACGCTCTAAACGTGGGTCGCCGGGGCGTGGTGGCGTTCACCGCGTCCAGTCGGTGCCAGATAGCGGCACCGAACGACGCGGCGTCACACCACCGGCGCCCCCGCTTCTCCCAAAGGCAGCAGCGCACAGCATGATCACGAAAGAAAAATCTCCTATACGCGTACTTTTCTTTCGTGATCATGAGATCACCGAGGGAGGTTGCTATGCGCGTAGATGTCGTCACGATCTTCCCGGATTATTTTGGGCCTGCCGCGGGTGTGGGCGGGCCTCTTGGCGTTTCGCTAATCGGTAAGGCGGCCGCTCGCGGGGACGTGGCTTTCCACATCCATGACCTGCGGCAATGGGCCACAGACGTGCATCACACCGTGGACGACACCCCTTTCGGGGGCGGGCCTGGCATGGTTATGAAGGCTGACGTGTGGGGGGCGGCCCTCGACGCGATCCTGTCGGACAAATCCCAGTCGTCCGCCAATCCATCCACCCCGCTCGCTACGACTCCATCTACTCCAATCAACTCACCGGCCGAGCCATCCAACGCGCTGTCGCCCGACGAGCGGTCCACGCTCTCCGCCCCGTCCGCGGGCTCGCCCGCCAATCCATCCTTGCCGTGGGCTGCGACTCCATCTACTCCTTCCGCCTCGCCCGTCCCATCCGTCAGGGGGGCCAGGCTTGTTGTGCCTACTCCTAGCGGGGTGCCGTTTACGCAGGAGATGGCACTTGCCTATGCGGGGGAGCGGCATTTGGTGTTCGCGTGCGGGCGGTATGAGGGAATTGACGCGCGGGTCGTGGAGGATGCGCGGGCACGGGGGATGGCCGTCGACGAGGTGAGCATCGGGGACTATGTGCTCGCCGGGGGTGAGGCGGCTGTTGTGGTAATCGTCGAAGCGGTCTGCCGCTTGCTGCCCGGGGTGCTCGGGAATGAGCGGTCGGTTAGTGACGACTCGTTCGGGGGCGGGGGCGGCTCGATGCACGGGTTGCTCGAAGGGCCCGTGTACACCCGGCCGCGGGCTTGGCGGGGGAATGAGGTTCCGGCCGTGCTGCTGTCCGGTGATCACGCGGCGATAGCGCGGTGGCAGCGGGACGAGGCGTTGCGGCGGACCGCGGAACGGCGGCCGGACCTGATCTGGCGGCTCGCGGCCGCCGACGGGCTGGATGCGCGCGACCGGGCGGTGCTCATTCAGGCTGGCTTTCCGGTTGACGGCGAAAGTATGGCACACTGAAGAGCGCTGCCCGTTCGGGCGTTGACTCCGCCGGGGTGTTTCCCTGGCAAGAAGGCTTACACCCCCGGAGGCGCGTCGCGCGCACATCCGGCCAGGACTGACTGAGGATATTTCCACCATGCATACCGCGATCGCCGAGCTTGAGCAGGCCCAGATCCGCGACGACGTCCCGGAGTTCCGCCCCGGTGACACCATCAAGGTGCACGTGCGGGTCAAGGAAGGCAACCGCTCCCGGATCCAGGTGTTCCAGGGTGTTGTGATCCGGCGCCAGGGCGGCGGCCTGCGGGAGACGTTCACCGTCCGCAAGGTGAGCTACGGCGTGGGTGTCGAGCGCACCTTCCCGGTGCACAGCCCCTCGATCGAGAAGATCGAGCCAGTGACCCGTGGCCGGGTCCGCCGCGCCAAGCTCTACTACCTGCGGGATCTGCGCGGCAAGGCCGCCCGGATCAAGGAACGCCGGGACACCACCGCCAGCTGACCACGGCTGCCGGGCTGACCGCCGATGGCCTCCGAGCCAGGCCGGCCAGGCTCCGACGGCGTGCCTGACCAGGATTCCCCCGGTGCCCCCGGCACCCAGGGAAACCAGAACGGCCAGGACCCCGCGCCAGCGGACGCCCAGGCCGGGGAGCAGGCGCCCGCTGATGGGAAGAAACAGCGGCGGAAGCGTCCGTTCTGGCGCGACCTCGTCGTCATCGTCGTCGCGGCGCTTGCCCTGACCATCCTGCTCAAGGCATTCGTCGTCGAGGTGTTCTCCATCCCGTCCGGTTCGATGGAGAACACCCTGCTGCCGGGTGACCGGGTACTGGTCAGCAAGATCGTCTACCGGTTCCGTGACATAGCGCGCGGGGACGTCGTGGTGTTCAGCGGGCAGGGATCGTGGGGCCCGGACGCCCCGCCGCCGCCCGGCAACCCGTTCCTCCGGCTGTGGGACGACCTTACGAACCTGGTCGGCGTCACCGCGCCTGGAACCGACTACATCAAGCGGGTGATCGGCCTTCCCGGTGATCACGTGGTGTGCTGCGACGCGCAGGGACGGATCACCGTCAACGGGGTTCCGCTGAGCGAGCAGTCGTACATCCATCCTGGAGACATCCCGTCCTCGCTGCCGTTCGACATAACGGTGCCCGCCGGGCACCTGTGGGTGATGGGGGACAACCGAGCGGATTCCGATGACTCCCGCTACCGCACCACCGACCCGGGCGGCGGGGCCATCCCGGAGAGCGAGGTCGTCGGCCGCGCGTTCGTGATCATCTGGCCGCCGTCACGCATCGGTGACCTGCCCATTCCCGCCACATTCCAGCAGGTGGCGCTGCACGCCACGGCTGCGGCGCCCGCCGTCTTGGGCGGCACGGCCGCCGCCCTGACCGTCGGCGTCCTCGCCTGGCGCCGCCGCCGGGCGCCGGAACTTGGTGACGATTCGCGGGAAATGGGCAGCTAGTCCTTGGGCAACGCCATGATCGTTAGCGATGCGAGCGATCACCCATTGCGAAAGTGGCGATACGCTCAAGCTGATGAGCGACGACGGTGCAGCCTGGCGTGAGGGGACAGGGGGACGCGGATGAGCGGTTCCGGCTCACGGGAAGGCTTCGGATCGCCGCCGTGGGATCCCGCCGACCCGGTGTCTGAACTGGAAGACACCCGCGCGATTCCCGGCCGCGGCAACGCCGGCCAGCCCGGCCAGCCCGGCCAGCCCGGCCA
>NZ_JBARCR010001244.1:0-1849 GCF_049794275.1 Trebonia sp. | reverse complement strand
CCGCCGCACCGCGGGCGGCGACTGCGAGGAAGGCGATGACTAGCGCCGGGCCGTTGGCCGCGACCAGCGCGACTCGGTCGCCTTCCCGCACGCCGAGCGCGGCCAGCCGCCCGGCAGCCCGGTCGAGCGCGCGTTGCAGCGCGGCGTAAGAAAGCGATGCTCCGGACTCGGGGACCACCAGGGCGGGGTGATCGTCGGACCGCGTGACCAGCTGGCGGAGGGTGGGGGGCGTGGTGACGGTCATGCCCCAGTTTCTCCCCACCTCCGCCCGGCGGAAGCGCGGGGGCGGCTGAAGATCAGCGGTGATGACAGAAGCTGACATCAGGTGCTAAGCTGACGACAGCGACTGACATCAGATCTTCACACGGAAGGTTGGGCACATGCGCGTCTTCGTTACCGGAGCGTCCGGCTGGGTCGGGTCCGCCGTCGTTCCCGAGCTCATCGAGGCCGGGCACGAGGTCACCGGCCTCGCCAGGTCCGACGCCTCGGCCGGCGCCCTGACCGCGGCGGGAGCGCGGGTGCGCCGCGGCTCCCTCGACGACATCGACAGCCTCCGCGCGGGCGCGGCCGACGCGGACGGGGTCATCCACCTGGCCTTCAAGCATGACTTCGGCGACTTCGCCGCGGCGGGCGCGGCCGACCTGAACGCCGTCCAGGCGATGGGCGACGTCCTGGCCGGATCCGGCAAGCCCTTCGTGATCACGTCGGGGACGCTCATGCTCGCGATGATCGCGCCGGGGCGGCTCGGCACCGAGGACATCGTGGCCGGCCCGGAACTGGCCACCGCCCCGCGAGTCGGGTCGGAGCTCGCGGTGCTCGCCATGCCGGAACGCGGGGTGCGCACCTCCATCGTCCGCCTGTCGCCGACCGTGCACGGCGACGGTGACCGCGGCTTCGTCCCGCGCCTCATCGACATCGCCCGCGACAAGGGCGTCGCGGCCTACGTCGGCGACGGCGCCAACCGCTGGCCGGCGGTGCACCGGCTCGACGCGGCGCGGCTGTTCCTGCTAGCGCTGGAGAAGGCGCCCGCGGGGTCGGTGCTGCACGCCGCCGGCGATCCTGGTATCCCCTTCGTGGAGATCGCCGGCGCCATCGGCGGGCAGCTCGGCATCCCCGCGGCGAGCATCTCCGCAGACGAGGCGGACGGGCACTTCGGCTTCCTCGGCTCCTTCGTCCAGCTCGACAACCCGACGTCAACCGAGCTGACGCGGCAGCGCACGGGGTGGCAGCCGACGCATCCCGGGCTGATCGCCGACCTCAAGGAGGGGCACTACTTCGCGGCCGGGCCGCGCTCGAAGTACTAGGGGGTGCCGGGTACCACGCGGCCGCGCGTGATCTCCGCGATCGCCGCCCAGTCCAGGTCCTCGCCGAGCTCCGCGATCGAGGTCTCGAAGATCTCCCGCAGCAGCGGGCCGGTGGGCAGGTCGACGCCGGCGTCGGCGGCGGCCTGGACGGCGAGCATCACGTCCTTCAGGCCGAGAACCGTGGTGAACCCTGGCGGCGTGTAGCTGCCGCGCGCGATCGCGTCGCCGTAGCCGCCGTAGATCACGCCGGGGAAGATGCTGTCGTTGATCATCTCGACGAACTGGCCGGTGTCCAGGCCGTACCGCTCGAGCAGCGTGATCGACTCCGCGAGCGCTTGCAGCGCGTGGGCGATGAGGAAGTTCACCGCGATCTTGGCCACGTTCGCCGCCGACGCGGAGCTGCCGTACTGCCAGACCCGGCGGCCCATGACCTCCAGCATCGGCATCGATGCCTCGACCGCCTCGGGCGCGCCCGCGGCCAGGATCGTGAGCGCGCCCGCGGCGGCCGCGTTCGGCCGCCCGATCACGGGGGCGGAGACGTAACC
>NZ_JBARCR010001243.1:0-1932 GCF_049794275.1 Trebonia sp. | reverse complement strand
GTGCGCCCAGGCCTGGCAGGCCAGCGACCGCCAGTAGGCCGCCAGGCCGGGGACCTTCTCAGGCACGCCCGGCTCCGCGTACCAGCGGACCGCCCCGCCGTACAGCTTGACCTGGTCGATCGTCTGGCTGGCTCCGGCGCCGCGCAGCTCAGGCGGCCGGTCAGCGGTGAGCACGAGCAGCGGCACGGCCGACTCGTCGGCCTCGATGACCGCCGGATGAAAGTTTGCCGCCGCGGTGCCCGACGTGCACAGCACCGCGACCGGGCGGCCGCTGGCCTTGGCCAGGCCGAGCGCCGTGAACGACGCGGACCGTTCATCGATCCTGACGTGCAGCCGCACCCGGCCGGCCCGCTCCAGCTCGTAGAACGACATCGCCAGCGGCGTCGACCTGGACCCGGGCGCGATCACCACCTCGCGCACCCCGCACCGGGCCAGCTCGTCGGCGAATACCGTGCCGAAGGCGGTCGACGGGTTCACTGCCGCGCCCGCCGCGAGGACGCGCACGCGCTTCTTGCTGTTATCAGATTCATGCGGCGGCTCCGGGGACGTCGGCGAGAAACTCGGCGGCGGCTAGCGCCCGCTGCCGCCACGGCTCCGGGTCGGTCTCCCAGCGCGCGAGCTCCCCCGGGTCGACCGCGGGCCGCCGGACCGGCAGCTCTCCGCCGCGCTCCGTCAGCGGCTCGCCGGTCACGTCGCCGGCCAGCAGCGACATCGTGGCCAGCCCGCACGCGTACGGCAACTCTGGCAGCGCCGCCGCGAGGGCGACTCCCGCGGCCAGCCCGACCGAGGAGTCGACCGCGCTGGACACCACGACCGGCAGACCGCACGCCTCGGCGACCCGCAGCGCGGGCCGCACCCCGCCCAGCGGCTGGACCTTGACCATCACGATGTCGGCCGCGCCCGCGGCCCGGACCCGCAGCGGGTCCTCCGCCTTGCGGATCGACTCATCGGCCGCCACCGGAATATCGACAAGTCGACGCAGCGTGGCGAGCTCCTCAAGCGTGGCGCACGGCTGTTCCGCGTACTCGAGCGAGTACCTGCCGAGCTCGCGGAGCATGCGCGCCGCGACCGGGACGTCCCAGCCGCCGTTCGCGTCTACCCGGATCCGCCCGCCTGGCCCTAGTGCGTCGCGCACCGCGGCGACCCGGTCGACGTCCTCGGCCTCGGCCTGACCGGGCTCGGCGACCTTCACCTTCGCGGTCCGGCAGCCGGACGCGGCGACGATCTCGAACGCGCGCTCCGGCCCGACCGCGGGCACGGTCACGTTGACCGGCACCCGGTCCCTGACCGGCGCGGGCCACGGCACCGTCGCGGACTCGATCGCGCTGGCCAGCCACCGCGCCGACTCCCGCGGCCCGTACTCAGCGAACGGCGAGAACTCCCCCCACCCGGCCGGTCCCTGGATCAGCGCCCCCGCACGCACCGTGATCCCGCGGAACTTCGTCCGCATCGGAATCGCGAACGCCCGCAGGGTCCCGAGCAGCTCCCGCAGATCCCCGTTCACGGCGCCGCCGCCGCCAGCGAACGCGGTCGATGGGCCATCGACCGCCATAGATGGCGGTGGATGGGCCATCGACCACCTTGGGCGGGCGGGGCGGCGTGACCGGTCATGGGATCTAACCTTAGCTATCGTGACGAAACGCCCCTTGCACGCGGTTCTCCTTCGGGACGCCGTCGCGGACGCGGACCAGCTCGCCGGCCCCCTCGCGAAAGCGCTGGACGGCACCGGCCCCGCGATCCTTCCGCTCGACGCGACCCTGCCTGCCGCGCGGCTCCGCCAGCTGACCGACGCCATCGCGCCCGGCGCCGGTGTGGCGGAAGACACAGCGGTGGTCATCGCCACCTCCGGATCCACCGGCGAGCCGAAGGGCGTCGAGCTCAGCGCGGCGGCGCTACACCATTCGGCCCGCGCGTCGATGGCCCGGCTGGGGC
>NZ_JBARCR010001242.1:0-2752 GCF_049794275.1 Trebonia sp. | reverse complement strand
CCGCCGCACGACTGGCTCACGCTGACCGGCGGCGCGATTGGCCAGGGCCTGCCGCTGGCCGCCGGCGCGGCGATCGCCTGCCCAGGGCGGCCGGTCATCGCGCTGGAAGCCGACGGGAGCGCCATGTACACGATCCCGGCGCTGTGGACGTACGCGCGGGAAGGCCTCGACGTCACCACGGTCATCTTCAGCAACCGCCAGTACGCGATCCTGGCCATGGAACTGCAGCGGGTCGGGGCAGCCGCCGCCGGGGACGCCGCCGGGGACGCCGCCCGCAGCTTGCTCGACCTGTCTCGGCCGGCGCTCGACTTCACGGCCCTGGCCACCGGGATGGGCGTCCCGGCGTCCAGGGCCACCACCGCCACGGAATTCGCTGCCCAATTGGGCAAGGCCCTAGCCGAACCTGGCCCCCACCTAATCGAAGCCGTAATCCCCTAACCACCCGCTCCGCGCTCCGACGCCCCACGGCCCACACCGCCCCCGCGCCGCCAGCTCTCACTGGCGGTGTGGCCCACAGCGCCAATAGGTCCGCACCCGTGGCCCACACCGCCAATCGCCCCGCTCCCCACCCCCGCAGGTCACCCCCCAACCCCGCTGGCCTCCAACGTCGCGCCTGATAACAGCAAGAAGCGGTCTCCGCAGCCGACGCCAGTCGCCTAAGTGTGTTATTCCGAGGCATATGGCCTCGGAATAACACATCTAGTGCGCCTTCGCCTGATAACAGCAAGAAGCGGCGGAGCCGCCCAGTGGGCGGGGCGGGTCAGGCCAGGCTGGCGGCCCAGCGGGCGTGCAGGTCGGCGTATTCGCCGTCGCCGCCCATCAGGTCGGCGGGGGAGCCGTCCTCGATGATCCGGCCGGCCCGCAGCACCAGGACCCGGTCCGCGATCGCGACGGTGGACAGCCGGTGCGCGATGATCACCGCGGTGCGCCCGGCCAGCACGGTTTGCAGCGCCGACTGGACCAGCCGCTCGCTGGGGATGTCCAGCAGCGCCGTCGCCTCGTCGAGCACCAGCACGCCGGGGGCGGCGATGAACGCCCTGCCGAACGAGATGAGCTGGCGCTGCCCGGCCGACAGCCGTCCGCCGCGCTTGCCGACCTTGGTGGCGTAGCCGTCCGGCAGCGCGGCGATGAACTCGTGCGCGCCGATCGCCCGGGCGGCCGCCTCGACCTCGGCATCGGTCGCCTGCGGGCGGCCGAGCCTGATGTTCTCCGCGACCGTGCCCTCGAACAGGAAGCTCTCCTGGGTGATCAGCACGATCTCCGTGCGGAGCTCGTCGTCCGGCAGGTCGCGCACGTCGACGCCGTCAAGCAGCACCCGGCCCTCGTCCGGGTCGTAGAAGCGGGCGAGCAGCCGCGCCACGGTGGTCTTGCCCGCGCCGGTCTCGCCGACGATCGCCACCGTCTGCCCCGCCGGGATGTCCAGGTCGAAGTCCGGCAGCACGACCGCTTCCCGGTAGCCGAACCGCACCGCGTCGAACTGGACCCGGCGGCCACTCGCGGCCGCGGGCAGCATCGCGGGGACCGTCGGCTCGGCGACGGACGGCTCCTCCTCAAGGACGCCGGAGATCTTCTCCAGTCCCGAGGCCGCGCCCTGGAAGGAGTTGTAGAACTGCGAGACGTCCTGCAGGGGGTCGAAGAAGCGCCCGAGGTACAGCAGGAACGTGGCGAGCACGCCGACCTTGATGTCGCCGTCGATCACCAGCAGGCCGCCGTAGCAGAGCACCAGGCCGATGATCACGTTCGCCACGAGGGAGATGCCAGGGCCGAAGACGGCGATGAGCTGCGAGGATCGCCTGCTCGCCCGCGCGTAGTTGGCGGATAGTTCGTCGAAGATCTCGGCGTTCCGCCGCTCCCTGCGGAAGGCCTGCACAGCCCGCAGCCCGCCGAAGGTCTCAACGAAGTGCACGATCACCAGCGCGTTGGTTTCCCTGATCCGCCGGTAGGCGGTCGCCGACTCGCGGCGGTACCAGGCGCTCAGCCAGGTCAGCGGGAGGAACCCGGCGAGCACCACCAGGGCCAGCTGCCAGTCGAGCAGCAGCATGCCGGTGCCGACGAGGACGAGGGTGAGCGCCGCGGAGATCAGCGAGTCCAGGCCCTCCTCGAACAGCGCGGAGATCGCCTCCACGTCCGACGTCTGCCTGGAGATCACCCGCCCCGAGGTGTAGCCCTCGTGGAACGCCACCGGCAGTCGCAGCATGTGCCAGAACAGGCGGCGGCGCAGCTCGAGCACCACCGACTGGCCGACCCGGCCGGTCATCGTGACGAACATCCGCGTCGCCACCGCCTGGATCAGCACCGTCACGGCGAACACCGCCGCGATCTGCAGCAGCGGCCCCGTGTCGCCGGAATTCACCAGCGGCGGGATGCCGTTGTCGATCGCGAGGCCGACCAGCCAGGGGCCGGCCAGCGCGGCCAGCGACGCGACCACGATCGCCACGGCGGTCCACGTCACGCCCCGCCGGTACGGGCGGAGCAGGTCGGCGAGCAGCCGACGGCTCCGTGTTCTCAGTAGCGCCGCGAGCGGCGCGGAGACCTCGTCGACCTGTTCGGTCGCGATGCCGCGCCACGACGCGTCGACGGTCATACCTGCACCTCCGACATCGACATGAGGGCCGCGTAGGCCGGCTGGGCCGCCATCAGCTCGCGGTGGCTGCCGGTCGCGGCGATGACCCCGCCGTCGAGCAGCGCGACCCGGTCGGCGAGCGCGACGGTGGACGGCCGGTGCGCAACGACCAGCGCCGTGGTCCCGGCC
>NZ_JBARCR010001241.1:0-3323 GCF_049794275.1 Trebonia sp. | reverse complement strand
TCAGTAGCGAGGTGAGATGGCGTGGCTGCTGTGGTGTTCACGGCGTCAGCTTTTCCGCCGCTGGCCCTCGGATTCTTCGGTCTCGGCACGGGTTACCTGATCTACGGGCCGAAGGAACTGCTCGGCTGGCCGAAAGGCCGCGATGGTGACGAGGCGGCCGTGGCCCGGAGCCTCGGCGTATGGGGCATATGGCTCCCCGGATTCTGCCAGTTCGTCACCGGCATCATCTTGTTCGTCGGCTTGACCTGGTTCCAGGTCTTCGCGAAGACGGCGCCGTTCTACATGGCGGCGTTCGCGTTCACCGCTTACGGCATCCATTGGTTCGCGCTCGGCTGGAACCGGTATCAGCGCAACGACCCGCGGACCAACGCCGGCATGTGCGTGGCGTTCATGGTGATCTCCGCAGTGGGCGCCAACGTGTTCTTCAGCGCCGGAGACTGGCCGGTCGGCCTGCTGTTCGTCGGCCTGTTCACGGTCTACTTCTTCGACTTCTTCGCCTCGATCGGGCTCAGGCTCGGCGAGCTGGGGCTGGGCTTCTTCCACCTGGTAACCGGCGCCTGGCTGATGTATCTCGCCTACGCGACAGCCGTGGACTTCGCTATCGGATATCACTGGCGGGTCTAGCCCGCACCCGCGGCTACTCGGCGCGGTCCTGGATCTCGGACCAGAGGGCACGGTAGGCGCGGGCGGCTGAGCTGCGCGGCGCGAAGACCGTGACCGGGAGGCGCTGCACCGACATGTTCTCCACGACCGCGAGATACGGGACGAAGGTGGCGGCGACACGGGCCCGTTCAGAAGAAAAATTCTCCGTGATCTCCCGGTGCAGCTTCTTGCGACGGTCAACCATCGAAAAGAACGCGAGCACATCCGGGCGGCGGCCGTCGAATTCCGCGACGAACTCCGTCAGCTGGTCCAGCGTCCGCACCGACAGCGTCGTGGGGATGAGCGGCACCACGATCACGTCCGCGGCGTGCAGCACGTTCTCCGACACCAGCGAGATGCCCGGCGGGCAGTCGAGGAACATGGCGTCGTATTCGGCGGCGAGCGGGGCGAGCAGCTTCGCCAGCTTGCGGCCCGGCTTCCCGCCCGCGCTGTCCAGCAGCAGGTCCATGTTGCGGTAGGTGAAGTCGGCGGGAATCAGGTCGAGGTTGTCGAAGTCGGTCCCCTTGATCGCGTCGTCAAGCGCCCGCGTGCCGCGGATCAGCGCCTTGCCGCCGCCCTTGACCCGCGGCTTCACCCGGAACATGAAGCTCGCCGCCCCCTGCGGGTCCAAGTCCCACAGCACGGTGCGCAGCTTGCTTTCCGTCGCCGCGAGATAGGCGAGGTTAACCGCGGTCGTCGTCTTCCCGACGCCGCCCTTGATGTTGTACGTCGCGTATATCTTCACGCTGCCCCCCCGCGCAGCAGCTCCGCCATCCGGCGCTGCCCATCCACGCCCGCGAACTCGGCGAACCGCCGTTCGAAGTCCTCCCGCGCCCCCTGCTGGCGCGCCGCCAGCCAGGCCGTCACCTCGCCCATAGCAAGCAGCGTAACCGCCGGCGCCTCGTCCGCGGCCAGCATGCTCGTAGCCAGCGCCCTGATCTCGCCGATCTGCACCTCGGTGTCCTGGAACTCGCCGAGGCAGTCCTGCAGCCGTTTGAGGTCAGCGAGCACCGCGCCGTAGCTGTCCGCCGGGTACAGCGGGGCGAAGAACTCCAGTGCGTACCGCAACTCCTTACAGCGCTTACGCAGGTCATGCAGGCTGTCATGGGGCGACGCGGGCGTGATCGCGGCGCCGCGCTTGGCGACCTTGGCGAACGCGAGCCTGGTCCTGTCCGCGGCGAGGGTGCCGGTCGTCTCCACTACCGCTCTCCTGGATTGTCCGGAACGTACCGTGGCCGCTGTCCCGGCGTTCGCGCTATCCCGGATCGCGGTCAGCCTCTCCCGCCAGTCCCGCGTCAGGGTGACGAACCTCGGCGAGCGCAGCCCGCGGGCCAGCAGGCGGAACTCCCTGACCCGGCGCTGTTTCAGGTACGCCCGGAACGGCTCCAGGTCGTCCGGCTTCGCGGCGCGCAGCGTCCGCACGGTGTCCTCGAAGTCGAGCAGGTGCACGTCCAGGTCTCTGGTCGGCGTGGTCAGGTCGCCGATCCACTTGAACTCGGCGGCGAACCGCGCCAGCTTGCGGCCGGTCAGCGCGGTGCCCGGGGCGGCGAGCGGCGCCGTGAGCGCGTCGCCGAACAGCTTCAGCGCCGACCGCGACCTGCGTACCGAGACCCGCAGGTCGTGCAGGAATTCGGTGTCGATGTCGCGGAGCACACCGGGCACGTTCGCCTCGACGATGTCGAGCAGCCGCAGCAGGATCGTCGCCGCGGCTTCGGCAGCGGGCATGCGGCCGGTGATGTTGGCGGCCACCTTGTTCGAGTAGTCGCCGGGGTAGCGGCCGATAGCGTGCAGCGCGTCGGCGAGCAGCGGCTGCGTGACGGGCCGCACGCCGGGGATGCCAGCGATGATGCGGGCGGCGCGGCGGGCTTGAGTCAGGTAACCGCGGACCTCCGTGATCGTCAGGCGCGGCGGCAGCGGCCGGACATCCCCCGCCGCAACCGCCGGGTACTCGACGAGCAGCCGGGCGACCGTCTTGCCGTCCTCGTTGAGCAGCCGGTACGCCGCGGTCGTGCCGGTGACGGTCACCTCGGGGAGCAGGGCGCGCGGCGCGACGACGCCGCTGACGCTGGTCGCGATCGGCCCGTCCGGCAGGTCCCTGAGCTGGTGCGGGCGGGATGCCTTCCAGCCTGTCACCAGCTGGACGGCGTCACCATACGGCGACGCGCCGGTCAGCCGGAGTTCGCCGCCGCGGTGCGCGGCCGCGTACTCAAGGGTCAGGCCGGCCTTGTACAGCCGCCAGTCGAAGGTGTCGAACCAGGTGCGGCGACGGCCGCCGCGCGGCGCGCCGCGCTCGGGAAGCAGCTCGAAGCCCTGTCCCAGGGCCTCGAGAACCTCAGCGACAACGACGTCGCAGGTTTGCGAATCTTCTCCGGAGGCTATGAAACCTGCCAGGCCAGGCGTCGTCATCCCGTCAACTCCTTTCCCGGCTGGATCCGCCCCCTCGCGATCTATTTAAGCGCATAATTACGCATAAGTGGTAATAGTGTTCATCTGTCGTTTACCCTGTGTTCATTTTACTGGGCAGTAAAGACAGTTTGCCCAGGTGGCTGCCCGATGTACACCCCGAGCAGGTAGGGCTTTTCAGGCGGCTTCGCCGGCTTTAGCCGACGGCGACCGGCCATGAATGCCCGGTCGCGGCGCGGACGTCGGCCGGGCGCGGCATGCCTGCCTGGGTGCCGGGC
>NZ_JBARCR010001240.1:0-5468 GCF_049794275.1 Trebonia sp. | reverse complement strand
GGGCAGCGCCCGGCGAACCGGCAGCCGGTGATGTCGGCGCCGGCCCGCGGCGGCTGCCCGGGGATCACCCGCAGCTCGCGGCGCCGGAAGTCGCCGACCGACGCCACGTGGAGCAGGGCCTGGGTGTACGGGTGCCTCGGCCGCTCGATGATCTCCTCGACCGGTCCGGATTCGACGACCTCGCCGGCGTAGAAGACGACCACCCGGTCGCACAGCTCCCTGATCACCGCGAGGTCGTGCGACACGAACAGCACGGCGAGCCCGCGCTGGTCGCGCAGCTCGCGCAGCAGCTCGATGATCTCCGCCTGGATCGTCACGTCGAGCGCCGTGGTGGCCTCGTCGGCGATGAGCAGCCGCGGCTCGCAGGAGATCGCGATCGCGATCATGACCCGCTGCAGCATGCCGCCCGACAGTTCGGCGGGGATCTGGTGGAAGACCCAGTCCGGGCGGTGCAGGCCGACGGCCGCCAGCAGGTCGATGCTCTTACGGTGCGCCTCGCGCCGGCGCAGCCGCTGCTTCACCCGCAGCACCTCGGCGAGCTGGCTGCCGACGGTCAGGTTCGGGTTCAGGTACGAGGCGGGGTCCTGGAACACCGCGCCCATGCCGGTGCCATGCAGGCGCTCCCAGCCCCGCCTGGACAGGTCCGTCACATCCTGGCGCTCGAACGAGATCGTGCCCCGCCCGACGGCGCAGCCCTGCGGGAGCACGCCGAGGGCGGCCCGGCAGGTGAGCGTCTTGCCGCTGCCTGACTCCCCGACCAGGCCCACGATCTCGCCGGCGGCGACGCTGAGCGAGACGCCGCGGACCGCGGTGGCGGCTCCGTCGTGCACAGTGACGTGCAGGTCCTCGAGGCCGAGCACCTCGTCATGCGGCGGTTTGCCGGTCATCGGCGGCCTCCAGAGCCTGCAGGGTCGAATGGGTCTTGATGACCGGGTCGGCCACCGGGGAGAGCAGCGCGCCTGCGCCTGCCCGGTCCCGGTAGGCGTCGGCGAGCGCGTTCAGCGCACCGACCGTGATCGCGATCAGCGCGCCGGGGATGAACGGCGCCCACGGCGCCAGGTTCAGGTAGTCGAGGTCGGACGAGAGCACGCCGCCCCACGTCGGGGTCGGCGGCTGCACCCCGATGCCGAGGAAGGTCAGGAACGACACCGCGAGCAGCGCGCCGGCGGCCGCCGTCGCCGTGGTCACGGCGATGGTCGGCAGCACCTTGCGCAGCACGTGCACCCGGATCACGTGCAGCTTCGACCCGCCGAGCAGCTCGGCGGCCTCCACGTACTGGGCGCGGCCGAACTCGAGGGTGGCCGCCCTGGTGACCCGGTAGAACCCCGGGATGAGCAGGATGCCAACCGGGAACATGGCCTGCACGAGGCCGTTGCCGAGCGCGGCGGTGACCGCTACGGCGAAGAAGATCGACGGCAGCGTCATCAGCGCGTCGGCGACCCGGTTGGCGGTGAAGTCGAACCACCTGCCGAGGAAGACCGTGGCGACGCCGAGCGGCGCACCGATGACCAGCCCGATGCCGACCGCCTCGAAGGCGGTCAGCACGGACAGCCTCGTGCCTGCCATCAGCCTGCTGAGCACATCCCTGCCGAGGTAGTCGGTGCCTAGCAGGTGGTGCAGGCTCGGTCCCTTGTACAGGGCGCCCGCGTCGATGGCGAGCGGGCTCTGCGGCGCCAGCGCGGACCCGAAGATCGCCAGGAACAAGATGACGGCCAGGATCGCGACCGCGATCCTGGCGGACGGCAGCCGCAGCACTGAGCTATGCGGCGGGCGCCTGGTCGTACGCGTCGTACGCGTCATACGCCCACTCCGTCGGCCGACCGGTACAGCAGGCCGAGCACCGTGTTCACTACCAGGTTGATCACGATCACGAACGTGCTCACCACGAGCAGCACGCCCTGGACCACGGGGATGTCCCTGGTCTGCGCGGCTTCGAGCAGCAGCTGGCCGAGCCCGGGCAGCGAGAAGACCGCCTCGGCGGCCACCGCGCCGGCGAGCATGACCGGGAAGTCGTTGCCGAGGATGGTGAGCGCCGGGCCGGCCGCGTTACGCAGCGCGTGCCTGGTCAGGATCCTGCGGTACGGCAGCCCCCGGACCCTGGCACCGGTGATGTAGTTCTGCTCGAGCACGGAGACCAGCGAGGTCCGCAGCTGCCTGGCGACGTCCGCGGCGACCGGCAGGGCCAGCGCCAGGCTCGGCAGGATGATGTGCGCGAGCCACGGGCCGATCCCCGCGGTCGGGCCCGTGTACCCGTTGGCCGGCAGCACGTGCGCGGTCACCGCGAACGCGACGACCAGGATGATCCCGACCACGAAGGCCGGCAGCGTCGACACCGCCGAGCACGCCAGCGTGACCCCCCGGTCGACCCAGCCGCCCCGGCGGACCGCGGCGACCGTCCCGGCGGTACCGCCGATCAGTACCGCCAGGATGATCGCGCCGATGGCGATCGAGAGGTCGACGGGCAGCCGCTGGGCGATGCTCTGCGACACCGGTATCTGGGTGAAGTAGGAGACCCCGAGGTTGCCGCGCACGGCCTGCGACAGCCAGTTCCCGTACTGGACGGGCAGCGGTTTGTCCAGGCCGAGCACGTGATCCAGGTGCGCCACCGCCGCCGGCGTCGCCGCGTCCTGACCCAGGATCGTGGCCGCCGGGTTGCTGTTGGACAGCGCGCCCAGGCTGTAGGTGATGAACGAGCTGAGCACCAGGATCGGAATCAGCACGGCGAGGCCGCCGCCGATCCGTGACGCTGCGGCCCGTGTCCGGCGCCGCCGGGGCGCCGCGAGGGCGCTGCCGGCGGCTGTCAGTTCCGCGACTGCCATCGGGTCAGCCCGCCACCCGGACGCCTTCCCAGCGTTGCTGGACCAGGTCCTGCGGAATGCCGGTCACCGTCGAGCTGTAGGCGAGGATGCGCGGGTTGGTGTACAGCCAGATGTGAGTCGGCTCGTTCAAGACGGAGGTCTCCACGGCGTTCTGCAGCGTGCTGGGGTAATCCGGGGAGTCCAGCGGGACGGTGAGCGCCTTGGCCAGCGCCGCGCTGACTTCGGCCGGAGTGGTCGACGTCTTGCCGTTCACGTTCATCAGGCCCTGCTGGCTGTACAGGACATCGAGCATCTCCACTGGAGACATCCGCCCCGCCGTGCCGTCCACCGCGAGCGGGATGCTCTTGTTGAGGTAGAGCTGCTGTGTCTCGGTGTCCGTCGGGATGTCGTTGATGGTAGCCGTGATGCCGGCCTGCGCGAGCTGACCCTGGATCTGCTCGGCGAGTGAGTTAGTCGTGCTGACCGTGCTCAGGGTGATCTTGAGGCCGTGCGGGTAGCCCGCCTGCGCCAGCAGCTGCCTGGCGACCGCGGGGTTGTACGGATAGAGGTTGGCGAGCTTGGCGCTGTATCCGACGAATCCCTTCGGGAACGGCTGGTAGGCCACCGCGCCGTAGCCGGCCGCCTGGACCTGGAGGATCGCCTGCCGGTTGATCGCGTAGTTGATCGCCTTCACGACGTTCGGGTTGTTGAACGGCGCGGTCGCGGTCTGGATGTCGAGCTCGTTGACGACCTCGGACGGGATCACCGCGATCTTGAACCCGGCCGCCTTCGCCGACGCGACCTGGTTGCCCGCGATGTAGGCCACGTTGACCTGGCCGGACTGCAGCGCGGACAGGATCTGCTCGGGCTGGGTGATGTCCTGCACGGTGAAGTTCTGGATGTGGATCTGGCTGGCGTCCCAGTAGCCGGGGTTGCGCACCAGGTCCGCGTGCGAGTCGGGAACGTAACTGGTCAGCTTGAACGGCCCGGCGCCCACCGGCTGGGTGGGGATGGAGCTGACGTGCGCGAAGGCCGCCGGGCTGACCATCATTCCGTCCTTGCCCGCGAGCAGGTCGGGCACCTGGTAGTCAACCTGAGTCAGGTCGAGCGTGAAGCTCGCCGGGCTGTTGACCACGACCTTGGAGATGACCGACAGCTCGGACGCGACGGTCGAGTTGCCCTGGGCCTGACCGCGGTCGATGTTCTCCTTGACCGCCTGCGCGTTCAGCGGCGTCCCGTCGCTGAACGTCAGCCCCGGGCGGAGCTGGAAGGTGACGCTCTTCCCGTCGGCCGCGTACGTCCACGACGACGCCAGGCCGGGCCCGACATCCCCGGCGGGGTCGAGGGTGGTGAGCGACGCGTACACGAGGCCGAGGGCGTGCATGTCCCAGCCGGCGCTCGACGTGACGGGGTCCCAGGAGGTCGGGAGCTGCCACTCCCAGTTCAGCGTGCCGCTGGCGCCCGCGCCGCCGGCGGATGAGCCGGAACCAGTGGATCCGCCGGACGCGCTGCCGCAGGCGGCCAGTGCCGAGATCGCGACGGCAGCGGCGGCGGCCGCCGCGCTGCGGTAAGTCAGACGCGACCGGAAAAGACCGCGCGGGCGGAGGCGACGAAACGACATTGGACTGCTCCCGTGGTGGGACGTACGCGGGCGTACGTGGCGGGTCGGCCGCTGTCGCGGTGCGACGGCGGGGCTGACGGGACGGGCGGACAGGGCAAGACCGCGACAGTGGCGCCGCGGCTTCAGCGCGCGCGGCGGCGATGCGGACCGGGATGGCTCGGCCGCGCCACCCGGCCCTGCCAGGCTAAAATATATAAAAGCGATCGGTCAAGTAGGAATTAGCGATCGTCCGGCGTGAGGCCGGTTTGCTGGAGCGCGCGCCATGGCCGTCTGGGGGTTTGTTCCTGATTTCTGTCGCCAGGACACAGTGCCGCTTTAGCTTGCGACTGCGCACGCGCCGCGCCGCTGTCCGGACAGCCATCAGTCACCGGATTGCACCCAGCCTAGGGTTATCTATTCGAAATCCGTGTCGTTTACGTCACCATGACGACGGAAACGACATGGATTTATTCGATCTTGGTACTCTTATGCTGATATTTCGGGCAGCTGGGAGGCGTGACCAACTTAAGCTAAGCGGCATTGATGTATGGCCGGTGAATCAGGGACGGTCGGACGGAGTCAAACGGAGGCGTGTCACCAGCACAAAGGATGGGAGTGAGTCGCGGTGCGTCGAGTGGTGCCTGCCTGCGTTGGCTCCTGCCTCTGGCGCCCGTTAGTTCCCTCATCGAACAATGCCCGATGCTCAATGTTAGTTACGAGATTCTTGACGAGCCTGTTCCTTCCGCTGCTTGCGCTGATTACAAGAAGCGTGAAGACGGGTCACGCCGTCCCGGGGTTGGCGATGCCCATCGACGCCGACAGCGACCGCGGATCCCGGGTCGGCCATGTGCCGGCCTCGGCGGCGCCGATCAGCGTGCGGATAAAGTCATTGAACAGCTCGGGCTCTTCCAGGTTGAGGGCATGCCCCGAGTTCGGCACGACGGCGAGCCCTGCCATCGGGATCGTGCGCTTGAGCAGCAGACCTGGCTCCAGGCAGGCCTCGTCCTCGTCGCCGTTGACCACGAGCGTAGGCGCGCTGATGCCGGCGAGCTGGCCGGTGATGTCGTACA
>NZ_JBARCR010001239.1:0-1688 GCF_049794275.1 Trebonia sp. | reverse complement strand
CACGCGGACCACTTGCTCACGGTCGAGGAGGGGAAGCCGGTTCAGCGCGGCGGTCACGGTTGACAGCTTAACAGCGTTCAATTTACCTTAACAACGATAAGGACTTAACGATGTTAAGCAGTCAACGGGGCAGGGGTAATCATGGCGATCACCGCCATTACCGGCGCGCGGGTCTTCGATGGCGAGCAGGTCATCGGGATGCGCACGGTCGTGCTCGACGGCGCCGGCATAGCCGCCGTCGGGGGACCAGTGCCGCCCGGCGCCACAGTCGTGGACGCCGCCGGGGGAACGCTACTGCCCGGACTGATCGACTCTCATGTCCACACCGACTCGGACGGGCTGCGCCTGGCGCTGCGTTTCGGCATCACCACGGAACTGGAGATGATGGGCCACTGGACGCCGGAGGAGCGCGCGGCCATCGCGGGCGATGACGTGGCGGATCTGAGGTCTGCCGGGATGGGGATTACCCCGCCGGGCGGCCATCCGAGTGAGTACGGTCCGCCGGCCGACGCCTTCCCGGACGGTCCGCCGCCCGGCTTCTCCTTCCCGTTCTGCTCCACCCCGGCGGAGGCGGCGACGATGATCGGGCAGCAGCTCGCCGAGGGCTACGACTACGTCAAGGTCATGATCGAGGACGGTACCGTCGTCGGCCACCCCGGGCTGACGGTCATCAGCGACGACGTCCTCACCGCTGCCGTGCGGGAGGCGCACCGCCACGGCAAGCTGGCCATCGCCCACGCCACCACCATCGACGGCGCGCGGCGGGCGGTGCGAGCCGGCATCGACGGCCTCGCACACATGTGGGCCGACGGCCCGGCCGCCCCCGACATCGTGGCGGACATCGCCAGGGCCGGCACGTTCGTGACCCCGACCCTGACCGTCCTGTCCTCCGCCACCGGCCACCCCGGCTCCCGTTTCGCCGCCGACGAGCGGGTGAGCTCCAGGCTGAGCCCGCAGTGGCTCGACGCGCTGCGCGGCAGCATGAACGTCTACCCGCAAGGCAACCTGGACGACGCCCTTGGTGCCGTGGCAGCGTTGCAGGCTGCGGCCGTGGACATCCTGGCCGGAACCGACGTGTCGTCACCTGACCCGGCCTTCGGCGGCATGGCCCACGGCGCCAGCGTGCACCACGAGCTCCAGTTGCTGGTCACCGCCGGCCTGACCCCGGTGCAGGCCCTGCGGGCGGCCACCGCCACGCCAGCGCGCCGATTCGGCCTCACCGACCGCGGCCGCATCACCCCGGGAGCTCGCGCCGACCTGGTCCTGGTCGACGGCGACCCCACCACCACCATCGCCGACACCCTGTCCATCCGCGCCGTCTGGCGCCGCGGCGCCCGCCAGGCCCCGGCCTGAGACCAGCCCAGTGCGCTCGGAGTTCGAGCCGGTGAAGACGGGTCACGCCCCCGTCCCGGCGTTGGCGATGCCCATCGACGCCGACAGCGACCGCGGATCCCGGGTCGGCCATGTGCCGGCCTCGGCGGCGCCGATCAGCGTTCGGACAAAGTCGTTGAACAGCTCTGGCTCCTCCAGGTTGAGGGCATGCCCCGAGTTCGGCACGACAGCGAGCCCTGCCATCGGGATCGTGCGCTTGAGCAGCAGACCTGGCTCCAGGCAGGCCTCGTCCTCGTCGCCGTTGACCACGAGCGTAGGCGCGCTGATGCCGGCGAGCTGGCCGGTGATGTCGTACA
>NZ_JBARCR010001238.1:0-3110 GCF_049794275.1 Trebonia sp. | reverse complement strand
AGCCGCACCTGACGCTGGCCCGCTGCCGGGCGCCCGCCGACGTGGGCTCCATCGTCACCAGCCTGGCGGGATACCAGGGCCCGGAGTGGACCGCCGAGGAGATCTACCTCATCCGCAGTATCCTCGGCAGCCAGGTCGGCACCGGACCGCGCTACGAAACGGTAGGCACCTGGAAGCTGCGCCAGCCGGTCTAACGCACCCCCTCCACCTGACGACATTCGCCCCGGCCAACCGGCATCGATGGGAGACGGTCGCGACATAGGGCGCGAAAGACACCTGAAAATCCGACATAAGGGACAGGTTTCGGTACGTTTCGCGCCCTATGTGGATCGGCGACGCTAGCCGGGCACGCCGGATGCGTTTCCGCGGAAACGTCTCGAGGAGTCAGGCGTGCGTACGGCGCGCCGGTTGTCCTGGGGTAGATCACGGCGGGCTTCCCGTCGCCGGGGACCAGGGCCACGCCGCCAAAGGTGTGCTCAGGCCTGGCTCAGCTTTTCCAGGATCGGGGCGGCGGAGCGCAGGATCGCGCGCTCTTCCGTGGTCAGCTCCTGCAGGCGCTGTGCCAGCCAGGCCTCGCGGCGACGGCGCACCCGGTTCACCAGCGAGCGGCCTTCCGCGGTCACGGTGAGGATGACCTGGCGGCGGTCGGACGGGTGCGGTTCACGCTGCACGAGGTTGCGCTCCTCGAGCACGGCGATCACGCGGGTCATGGACGGCGGCTGGACCTTCTCGTATTCGGCGAGCTCGCCGGGGGTCATCGCCTGGTGACGTTCCAGCGCCGCCAGCGCGGCGAGCTGGATGTCGGAAAGGACGGTTTCCGTCCCGCCGAGGCCGAGGCGCTCCACCCGGAGACGCCGTGCTAGCCTGCTGATCGAAATCCGCAGCACGGTCGCAAGTCCCGCGTCCGAGCGCGTAGCTGCCTGAGGCATCCACCAAGTACATCACGTGCGGGCACGCCGCATAAGGCTCCGGCGATGAACTGGTTGGCAGCCGTGACGGCGGGACCACGGCCAAGCCCCGCTAGCCTTGTTGCGTGAACCAGCACCAGCACGTCAGTCGCGGGGAACGGCGCCCGCCGCCGCCACCACGGGAGGCGAACGACCGCCTGGTAACCGGCGTCGGCACGGCGGCGTGGGCGGTGGCCCTGGTGGTCGTGCTTATCGCGCGCGACGCGCTCCCGGCAGGGTCGTGGTGGTGGGTATGGACGTGCGTGACGGGCCTGGCGATGGGGCTGTTCGCGCTGTGGTACGTGCCGGTGCTCAAGCGCGGGCGGCAGCGCGCCGCGGCGCATCGCGATCAGCCTTCTGGCGTCGACTCCGGGTACGTGTCCCGGGACAGCGGCTCGAAGTCGGTCTCCTCCACCGAGACGCCGGGCAGGTCCACCAAGTCGTAGCCGAACTCGTCGATAACCGGAGCGGCCGCCTGCACCGCGGAGCCGGTCCCTGCGGCCTCGGAGTGGGCGCCGCAGCCGTGGTCGGCCGAGACCACCCGGCCGTCGTCCGGCGCGAACGCGTTACCGCAAGCGCCGAAGAGACGGCCGAGACCGCCGCTGAGCGGGACGAAGAACCCGCAGCTCACGCAGTTCGCGGGAGCGGCGCGGGAAAGCGGCGTCCTGGGCCCGTGGTCGCTTTCGTACCACCGCTCCGCCGTATCGTCGCGGCCGTAGCCGGACAGCACACGGCTCCGCCCGGGCGCGGGCAGCTCGGACGGCTCCTGCGGCCCGGCCTCAGCGTTTTCCGCGTCCGTCCGCGGGGCGAACCAGTCGGTGACCGCGTCATCGCCCTCGAGGACCACGAGCGGGACGAGGCGCTCGTCGTCCGCGCTGGCCGGCAGCAGGTCGCCGATGCCGACGTCGCCGGGACGCAGCCGGTCCTGCCACGGCACCCACGGCGGCGCGAGCAGGGCGTCGGGACCGGGCAGCAGCACGGTCTCGTCAACGGTCACGAGCTTGGACCTGGGCGCGCGGGTCACCGTGACGGCCCAGTGCCACCCCGCGTAGGCGGGGTCAGTGCACTCGAACAGGTGGGTGACGACGCGGTCGCCCGTGGCTTCCACGGCGAGATGCTCGCCGATCGCGCCCAGGCCGATGCCTGCCTCGCTGGCCAGCGCATCTCTGGCCAGGTCCACGGCTTCCGCGCAGGTTTGGTCCGGTTCCTTCGCGCGGGTTCTGATCGAGCTTACGACTGCCAATTCCTCGCTCCTGTCGCGGTGTACCGCGGGGCCGGCCCGGAGGTCTTACCCCTTGGGGCTCGTCGCAGTGCCGCAGACCAAGAATACTGTGTCTATGCGGATGTCCGATGCGCTGCGGCGAGTTAAGCACGCGGCCCAGGCGACCGGCCGCGCATTCAGATCCGGCACCCAGGCCAGCGGCAAGGCGACCCGCGGCACCGGGCGCTTCTTCCACCGGATCACCGGTGCGCAGGGCGCGGGCCGGACTGGCCTCGCCACGCTCATCGAGACCACGGCGGTCAGCGGTGCCGCCGACGCGTTCGTCACAATCGCGCTCGCCGGAACGATCTTCTTCAGCTCGTCCGTGGACCAGGCCCGCGGCCGTGTCGTGCTCTTCCTGATCATCACGATGGCGCCGTTCGCGGTGCTCGCGCCGTTCATCGGGCCCGCGCTCGACCGGATCCAGCAGGGCCGCAGGTTCGTGCTCGCCGGCACGATGCTGGCCCGCGGCCTGCTCTGCTACGCCATGTCCGCGAACGTCGCGAATTCGGTGACGCTGCTGCCCGCCGCGTTCGGGATCCTGGTGCTGCAGAAGGCCGGCGGGGTGGTCAAGGCGTCGGTCACGCCGCGGCTGCTGCCCGCGGAAATCACGCTGGTGAAGGCGAACGCGCGCTCCGGGCTGATCTCCCTCGCCGCCTCCACGGTGGCGGCGATCCTCGCCGCCGGCGTGCAGTTCGCCGGCGGCGCCGCGTGGACGCTGCGGATCGGCACCCTGATTTACCTGGCCGCGATGGTGCTCGCGCTGCGGCTTCCTGAGCAGATCGACATACCGGCCGCGGCGGCCGCGCCAAGCCCGGATCCACGCACAGTCCAGGCTCCTGGGGAGGCCCGGATCCCCGGCGAAGCGCGGGAGGCGTGGCGGCCGCCCCAGGAACCCGGCC
>NZ_JBARCR010001237.1:0-2948 GCF_049794275.1 Trebonia sp. | reverse complement strand
GGCCGGGAAGCTGAGATTTCCTGGTGTTAGGACGCCTGGCGAAGCAGGTCGGTGAGCTCGGCCTCGACGTTGACGTGGTCGCTCTCCTCGCCGGCCACCACGATCTGGTAGGTCTTGCGCAGGAAGTCCGCGACATCCTTGACCGGCGCCTCGAAGTGCGCCTGGCCGAACGGGGAGGACAGCTCGAGGTTCAGCACGCTGCCTGGCTCGCCGCCCTCGGTGCCGGCCGACGGCCACACCTGGACGTCACCGAGACCCTCGCGGCTCTCAATGCCCCTCGCCAGCAGATCCCGCGCGAAGATCCACTCGACTGGCTCATCGAGGCCAACGTGGAACGCGATGCGGATGGCGTAGGGGTCCTCGCGGGAGTAAAAGAGGCTAGCCATCAGTGGCACGATCGTCTGCTGTGGCACGACGAGGCGCAGTCCGAGTTCCGCTGATACCGTGCTGCTGCTGTTCATTATCTGGTCAACCTATTCGCCGGTTCCCGGTCTCCCGGGGTCTGTCGGAGTGTCACAGCCGGCTCGCGAGATGTACATATACGGAGCGTTACGGGGTGTCTTGCCCGATTGCTTCCGTTTGAACTTTTCGCGTCCCGGCTGCACGGGCATCCGCCACTGCATCTGCATGTGCAGCTGCCATGTGTTAGGAACGACCCTAGCCCACCTTCTTGTTCCTGCCTATCGTTTGCACAGGTTGTGACCTTCATCGCAACTAATCTGCTACAAAACGGTCTACCCACAGTAGGCGACTGGCAACACCTTGCGATGAGATCGTTATCCGATGCTTATCGATTGCATCGCTTAGAGTAGCGAACACTCATACTACTTGCCAGTAGGTCTTTGCACGTCCAGACGCCGAGACCGCGCCATCGTTGACTGCACAGCGTGACCATTGCCACGTCACGCACCAACATGCGCTACGCTGACCCATGGCACGGGCGATTGGCTCAGCGGGAGAGCGCCTCGTTCACACCGAGGAGGTCACTGGTTCGATCCCAGTATCGCCCACCCAGCCCAAAGGCCGGTTCCAATCCCAGGAACCGGCCTTTCCCGGCTAAGGCAGAGCAGGCACGGTGACCCGGGTCAGCAGGTTGTAGTCGTAGACCATGATCGTGTAGTCCTCGAAGTGGTAGACGTGCGCCGGCGGCCCGTACCACGCCCGCACGACGGACGGCTTCACCGGCGAGGGATCCGTGGAGGCGGAATACGCCACGATGAAGTTCGCCTGGTATTTCGCCGGGTTGAACCACTCGGCACTGGACTCGTACTCCTGGGCGGTAGTGCCGTTCCCCACCGTAGACACCATCCGTACCCGGCCGCCGGTGTCGAGCGTGGTGATGTTCGATTCCCAGTAGCCGCCCAGGCCCATGGTCAGGTGGCGGGCCTCCAGCCAGGCGGCGAGCTGCGTGCTCGGCGGGACCGCCTTCGGCTGGATGTCGTTGTAGCCGAGCGCGGCGAGCATGACAACCAGCCCGGCGGCCAGCACCGGTTCGAGCCGCAGGGCGGCTAGCCGCTCGCCGAACAGCCGCCCGGCGAGCACCGCGCAGAACGGCAGCACGGGGATGATGTCGTGCGCGCCGGTGACCGCGTCCGCGTACAGGCCGAACGCGCCCGCTATCAGGATGAAGACCGTGCCGGCCACGAGCATCTGGTTGACCCGGTCCATCCGGGTGAAGAACCCGCGCGCGCCGATCCACAGCGCCCCGAACCCGAGCGCGACCCCGGCGAGGTGCAGCAGCGCGAAAATGGCGCTGATCCCCATCGGCTGCCCGATGAAGTCGGCGCCGAACAAGATAAGCACGTTGTAGACGGTCGCCCACGTATGGGCGGGCATCGCGGAGATGGGAGCGAAGCCAAGCCCGTTTTTCGGTCCGGGCAGGTAGAAGCCGCCCGCCGCGTGGATTCCCGCCACGATCAGGTGCGCCAGGGCGAAGGAGACCACCGCCGCCACCACGAGTGACGCGTCGTACCAGCGTTCCCGCGGCGGGCGCTGCCAGCGGGCGACCTCCGAGCAGGCTCGCACGCCACAGGCCGCCCCGACGGCCGCCGCGGCGGAGAACGTCGCCTGCACGTCGTTGACCTGCGCCACGGTGAGCAGGACGGCCACGGCCACCGGAACCCACCAGCGCTCCGCCGCGCGGTCGATCACGAGGAACGTCGCCAGCACGGCGATCTGCGTGCCCACGTGATCTGGCCCCTGCAGCAGGATCCGCGAGCCCAGCACCGTCGACGGCGCGAGCATGATGCCGACGGTAAGCAGCATCCGGACAATGCCCTGCCGCCCGCGGGCCCGTCCCCTGGCGAGCAGTCCAGCGAGCAGCAGGACGACCACATAGTCCACCGCCGCGTAGATGTGGACCGTCACCGGCCGCAGCCCGACGACCATCTGGACTACTGCGTTCATCGGCAGGTCGATCGTGTAAAAGCACTCGTCGCTGAGCCACCAGCCGCGCAGGATCGGGTTGCCATGCCACAGATCCCAGGCCTGCAGCGATATCCCGCCCGAGTCGCTGCTCTGCCCGATGGTCTGCGCGTCGCGGAAGTAGAGCAGGAACAGCACCAGCGCGGCGAGCGCCAGGCCCGCCGCCCACACGGCCCGCGGGTGCCGTCCGCACCATCGCCAGAACCGCCGCGGCAAACCCGTGCGTCCGGCATCCCCCAGCCCGGGCGCAGCGCGCTCGCTGCCCTCGGTCAATTCGGTGCTCACAGCGGTGTCCCTCACGGCGATGGTGCGATGAGCCGAGTCAACAACAGAAGTCTGAGCATTGCATACTGCCCGTCATCCTCGCTGGCATTGCCCCGTGGGTGCGGATCCGAAAATATGCGTATATGCGGTTTGTGGCGCTGTCAGATCACGCCGGGAACATGCTGGCGGACGCGCGGCGGCGGCGCGCTGCCGCGGAGGGCCGGGCGGAGGAGCGGTACCGGCGGGAGCTGGCCGCCTAC
>NZ_JBARCR010001236.1:0-3390 GCF_049794275.1 Trebonia sp. | reverse complement strand
GCCCCCGACCGCGCCGCGCGGCGCCCACGGAGTCACGATCCGCGCCGCGGGTCCCGCCGACGAGGACGTGGTCACCGACCTGGAGCTGCGGCTCATCAGGTACGACATGCACTTCGGCGGCCCGGTGTGGCGGGCCGGCACGGCCAGCCTGGTGCGCGAGGAGATCCGCGGCAGCCTGGCCAGGCCGGCGACCTGGACCTGGCTGGCGGAGTATGGCGGGCACCCGGTCGGGCTGCTGGTCGCCCAGCCGCCGCAAGACAGCGGCTGGATCGCCGGGATGACCAGCACGTCCCCGGCCGCGTACCTGCAGACGATGTTCGTGGACACCCGCGAGCGCGGCACCGGCATCGGCGCGGCGCTGGTCAGGAACCTGCACGCCAGGCTCGATGCCGCGGGCGTCGCGGTCACGCTGTTGCACCACAGCCAGGTCAACCCGCTGTCCGCGCCGTTCTGGTACCGAATGGGGTACCGGCCGCTGTGGACCAGCTGGGAGTCCAGGCCCGCCACGGCATTGCGTTAGATATGCCTCATCGGGGGAAGGGTAGGGACATATCTCCATGAATGCTGATGACAAGCTGAGCGTAAGCTAATCGTTATGCTGGCAAGCCTGACTGCCGCTCTCGTCGCCGCCCTGTTCTACGGAATAGCGTCGGTGATGCAGTCGGTCGCGGCGCACGAGGCCAGCAACCGGAAGCCCCAGGTCGCCGACGCCGGCGGCGTGGACCCTGGCCTGCTCCCGCGCATGCTGCGGCAATGGCGGTTCGTGGTCAGCTTGTGCCTGGACGCCCTCGGGTTCGTGGCGCAGCTCATCGCCCTGCAGCGGCTGCCGCTGTTCGCGGTCCAGGCCATCGTCGCGGCGAACCTCGCCGTGGTCGCGGTCGTCGCCTCGCTGGTGATCAAGGTGCGGCTGTCCTGGCGGGAATGGCTCGCCGTGACCGGGGTCGTCGCCGGGGTCGGGCTGCTCGGATCCAGCGCCGGGCCGGAGGGCGCCAGCCAGGCAGGCGTGATGTTCAAGCTCGCGCTCATCGTCGCCATCGCGGCACTCGGGCTGATCGGCCTGGCCGCCGCGCGGCTGCGCGACCCGGCCCGCACCCTGGCGCTCGGCTTGGTGGCCGGGTTCGGCTACGGCGTGATCGGCATCGCGGCGCGGGTGCTCAACGGCTTCGAGCCGCTCACCCTGCTGCGCGACCCCGCGGCCTACGCCGTCGCGGCGGCGGGCATCGTGTCGTTCGTGTTCTACGCGACGGCGCTCGAGGGCGGCAGCGTCACCGTCGCGACGGCCGCGGTCGTGCTCGCCGAGACGCTCCCGCCCGCCATCATCGGGGTGGTGTTCCTCGGTGACAGGACCAGGCCGGGCCTCGAGCCGGCCGCCATCGCCGGCTTCCTGCTCGCGGTGACGAGCGCGGTCATGCTCGCGAGGTTCGGCGAGGCCGATCATCCGGGCCAGGGCCCGGGCGGGCAAGAGCCGCGGAACGCCGCCGTCGGCTCCGCGCCCACGTCCGCGTAGCGGGCCAGGGCCGCTGACCAGGCGCTGAAAACGCCCGCAAACCAGGTTAAGAAGTGACAAAGCGGCGCGGCGCCGGGCCCGGTACCTGCGGCATGTTATTCTGGTGGTCCGTGGACATGCGGCTTTACGCCGACACATCTGACACCACGGGAGCCTCATCTTGCCCGCTACCACGACTCAGTCCAAGCTAGCCTCATCAAGGCAAGTAGAGACCAAACACCTCTTCGTCACCGGCGGCGTCGCCTCCAGCCTCGGCAAGGGCCTGACCGCCTCCAGCCTTGGCCGGCTCCTCAGGATGCGCGGCCTGCGGGTGTCCATGCAGAAGCTGGATCCGTACCTCAACGTCGACCCTGGCACGATGAACCCGTTCCAGCACGGCGAGGTCTTCGTCACCGACGACGGCACCGAGACCGACCTGGACGTGGGTCACTACGAGCGCTTCCTCGACACCAGGCTGAGCGGCGAGGCCAACGTCACGACCGGGCAGGTCTACTCGAGCGTCATCGCCAAGGAGCGCCGCGGTGCCTACCTGGGTGACACAGTGCAGGTCATCCCGCACATCACGAACGAGATCAAGGCCCGCATCCTGAACATGGGCGGCCCGGACGTCGACGTCGTCATCACCGAGGTCGGCGGCACGGTCGGCGACATCGAAAGCCTGCCTTTCCTCGAGGCGATCCGCCAGATCAGGCACGAGATCGGCCGGGACCGCTGCTTCTTCCTGCACGTCTCGCTGCTGCCGTACATCGGCCCGAGCGGTGAGCTGAAGACCAAGCCCACGCAGCATTCGGTGGCCGCGCTGCGGTCCATCGGCATCCAGCCGGACGCGATCGTGGCGCGCAGCGACCGGCCCATCAGCGACCACCTCAAGCGCAAGATCAGCCTGATGTGCGACGTGGACGAGGAAGCCGTGGTGTCCGCCCCTGACGCGCCGTCCATCTACGACATCCCGAAGGTGCTGCACGCCGAGGGCCTGGACGCCTACGTGGTGCGGCGGCTGATGCTGCCGTTCCACGACGTCGACTGGAACGAGTGGGATGACCTGCTGCGCCGGGTGCACCGCCCCGCCCGCTCGATCACCATCGCCCTGGTCGGCAAGTACGTCGACCTGCCCGACGCGTACCTGTCACCCGCCGAGGCGCTGCGCGCGGGCGGCTTCGGCAACGACGCGAAGGTGACGATCCGGTGGGTGACCAGCGATGACTGCGAAAACCCCGACGACGCGGCCAGCCAGCTCGACGGGGTGGACGGGGTGCTGATCCCCGGCGGCTTCGGGGTCCGCGGCATCGAGGGCAAGATCGGCGCCATCCGGTACGCCCGCGAGCACAAGATCCCGCTGCTCGGCCTCTGCCTCGGCCTGCAGTGCGCGGTGATCGAGGTCGCCAGGAACATGGCCGGCCTGCCGGAGGCGAACAGCGCGGAGTTCGACCCCAGCACCCCCGACCCGGTGATCGCCACGATGGCCGAGCAAGAGGACGTCGTGGCGGGGGAGCGGGACATGGGCGGCACCATGCGGCTGGGACTGTACCCGGCGAGCTTGCAGCCGGGCACGATCATCAGCGAGCTGTACGGCGGCGCGGCCACCGTGGAGGAGCGGCACCGGCACCGCTATGAGGTCAACAACGCCTACCGCGACGAACTCGAGGCAGCCGGGCTCGTGTTCTCCGGCCTGTCCCCTGACGGGCGCCTCGTGGAGTTCATCGAACTGCCGCGCGAGACGCACCCGTTCTTCGTGGCCACCCAGGCGCACCCGGAGTTCCTATCCCGGCCGACCCGGCCCCACCCGCTGTTCAGCAGCCTGATCGCCGCCGCGCTCGCCAGGTCGCGGGCCGGCGAGGCCGGCGCGCGCGCGGTGGCGACGGCATGATCGAGGACGCCGCGGA
>NZ_JBARCR010001235.1:0-2588 GCF_049794275.1 Trebonia sp. | reverse complement strand
CACCGCCGCGGCGTGGCCGGCGCGACCGCGATGCTCGGCGTCGACGGAACGGCGCACGGCCGGCGGGAGCGGGCGTCCTTCTTCAGCCGCAACGCGGGCACGCCGATGATGGTCATCGCGGTCGGCTCCGGTGAGCGGATCGGCCGGGTGCTGCCCGAGCTCGGCGGGCTATTGCGCCGCCCGCTGCTGACGCTCGAGCGGGTCCGTATGTGCAAGCGCGACGGGGAACTGCTCTGCACGCCATCGGCGCTGCCAGGCACCGACGAGACCGGCATGCCGCTGTGGCACAAGCTCATGGTCTACACGTCCGAGGCCGCCCTGCACGGCGGCCAGCCGATCCACCGCGCGATCGTGCGCGAGCTGCGCGCCGCCGGGATCGCCGGCGCGACCACCCTGCGAGGGGTCTGGGGGTTCCATGGCGACCACCCGCCGCACGGCGACCGGCTGCTCCAGCTAGGCAGGCACGTGCCCGCGGTCTCGATCGTGATCGACGCCCCCGAACGCATCGCCGCGGCGTTCGCCGTCATCGACGAGCTCACCAGGGAGCAGGGCCTCGTCACCAGCGAAACGGTTCCGGCCCTGCGGGCCGGAGGCCGCGGCGGGCGGCTAGCCGGCAAGGTGCCATCGGAGTAGGTTTCGCGCCGATGGCCGTACACTAAGTCCTGGCGATGGGGCTCGCCGGATTCGCCCGCCGTGGCTGATGGCTCCTGTGGACTGCCGGAACGTCAGGAGAGCCAGAACGTGACTAGCCCCAGCTTGCTGTTCAGGGAGATACCGGGGGCGCGGGAAGCCAGGGAACGGGACGAAGACCGCTCCTTCGCGCGAGATCTGAACCTGGACCAGGTGGTGGCGGCGATCGCGGGGGACCGCGAAGAGCGTGACCTCATAACGGAAACCCTGTTCGGTCATCTGCGCGACACCGACACCGTCCGGTACCGCCAGGAGATCTTCCGTGATCTGGACAACCCCGCCTTGCTCGGCGAGATCCAGCGCTTCGCCGATCTCATGGCCCAAGTGCACGCACACCTGAACCAGCTTGCGGCGATGCGGGACCATTACCAGCAGGAGGGCTGGCTGCTTGACGCGGCGGCGATCTACTGCGATGCCGTGGGCTCACTCGCCGAACACCTGGCCGCCATGCACGTTGGCTCCCGTGCCCTGGCGGCCTTCAGGGACTATCTCGCCCGCTACGCGGCCTCGGCCGGGTTCACCACGCTGGCTCGGGAGACGAGGGACCGGAAGGATGCCCTGGGGCGGATCCGCTATTGCACCCGCATCAAGGGCGACCGGGTCGAGGTGACCAGGTACGCCGACGAAGCCGACTACAGCGCGGTAGTGCTGAGGACGTTCGAGCGTTTCAAGCAGGGCGCGGTCAAGGATTACCTGATCCGGTACCGGACACGGCCAGGGATGAACCACGTGGCGGCTCAGATCCTCGAACGGGTGGCCAGGCTCTTCCCTGAGGAGTTCGCCGCCCTTGACGAGTACTGCTCCCGGCACGCCGCGTTCCTCGACGAAGGCATCCGGCACGCCCACCGGGAACTCCAGTTCTACCTCGCCTACCTGGACTACATCAGGCCGCTTCGCGATGCCGGGCTGAGCTTCTGCTACCCCGATGTGTCCGCGAGCTCGAAGGACGTCCGCGCCGATGGCACCTTCGACCTAGCGCTGGCCCGCAAGCTTGTCACACAGGGCACCCCGGTGGTCACCAACGACTTCAGGCTGGAGGGCCGCGAGCGCATTGCCGTCGTCACCGGTCCCAACCAGGGCGGCAAGACCACCTTTGCCCGGACATTCGGCCAGCTTCACCACCTCGCCAGCGTCGGCTGCCCGGTTCCTGGCAGTGCCGCCCGGCTGTTCCTCTTCGATCGCCTCTTCACCCATTTCGAGCGGGAAGAGGACCTGTCCGCGAGAACCGGGAAGCTGGAGGACGACCTGATCAGGATCGGCGGGATCCTGTGCGCGGCCACCCCGGCCAGCATCGTGATCCTCAACGAGACCTTCGCCTCCACCACCACCCGCGACGCGCACTTTCTGGGCACGAAACTGCTGACTAAGGTCATGCGGCTGGACGCGCTGTGCGTGTACGTCACGTTCGTGGACGACCTGGCCTCGCTCGGGGAGCAGGTTGTCTCCATGATGAGCACGATCGTCCCGGAGAACCCGGCTGAGCGCACCTACAAGGTCGTCAGGAAGCCGGCCGACGGCCTGGCCTACGCGCTGGCCATCGCCGAGAAACACGGACTCACCTATGAGCGGCTGCTGGAAAGAATCGCGCCATGAAGGTCCATCTCCTGTATGAGGATCAGGACTTCGACTTCGCGGCCGGCCTGCCGCCCGGCCACGAGGAGCTGATCCAGGACCTTGAGCTGACCACGCTGCTCCAGGCGATGGCGGCCGGCGACAAGTTCCTCACCGGGGTGTCCCAGCAGGTCCTGCTCGCCTGCCTCCGCGACCCCGAGGCAATCCGTTATCGCCAGCGGGTGCTGGCCGACTGTCTCGCCCAGCCCGAGGTCATCAGGCAGATGTACGACATCGCGGTCGGCGCCCTCCAGGACAAGCGGCACCTGTGGGGTGGTTTTGGAGGG
>NZ_JBARCR010001234.1:0-3427 GCF_049794275.1 Trebonia sp. | reverse complement strand
CATTGACTGTGCTCACTACCGCGACGGCCGCAGGCGCGATGAGGGTCCGGTGCCGCTGCAGGAGGCGGCGGCCCGGTGCGGGCAGGGCGGCTTCGTGTGGCTGGGATTGTTCGAGCCCGGGGAAGAGGAGCTGGCCCAGGTCCGGGACACCTTCGGCCTGCATGAACTGGCCGTCGAGGACGCGCAGAACTTTCACCTGCGGCCGAAGATCGAGACCTATGACCAGGGCGTCCAGCTGGTCATCCTGCGTACCGCGCGCTACGACGCTGCCGCCGAGGAAGTCGAGTTCGGCGAGATCAGCATCTTCCTCGGGCCGGCCTTCGTGATCGCGGTGCGGCAAGGCGTGGCCAGCGAGCTGCACGGCGCCCGGCAGCGACTGGAGCAGCGGCCGGAGTTGCTCGCCACGGGCAGCACGGCCGCGCTGTGGGCGATCTTGGATCAGGTGGTGGACGATTACGCACCGGTCGTCGCCGGGCTCGAACGCGACATCGACCAGGTCGAGGCCACCGTATTCTCCGGCGCCTCCGCGCCGACCGAACGGATCTACTCGCTGCGCCGCGAGGCCACTGACTTCTACCGCGCCGTCCACCCGCTGCTCGCCGTGGTTACCGCCATCGAGCGCGCCGCCGAAGCCCCGCAGCTACTGCCGTACCTGCGGGACGTGCAGGACCACCTGCTCCTGGTGAACGAGGAGGTCTCCGCCCAACGTGACCTGCTCGGCACGATCCTGGAGGCCAACATGGCCGTGATCTCGGTCGAGCAGACCAACGTCAGCGTCCGGCAGAACGCCACCGTCGAGCAGCTCACCATCCTGGCCACGATCTTCCTGCCGCTCACCTTTGTCACCGGGTTCTTCGGCCAGAACTTCGGATGGCTGGTCAGGCACCAGGACAGCTTCGCCGCATTCGTTACCTACGGTATCGGCGGCCTGGTGGTGCCGCTGGCGCTCCTGGCCGTGTGGCTCAGGCTCCGCACTCACACCAGGACGCCCGCTGCACTTGATGACCACTGACCCGCACCCGCGCCGAGCCGGGACCCGGGCACCCACCCGACGTAAACCCGAAGAGCCTGACAGCGGACACGAGCAAAGCCAGCATCTCGTGACGGGCGGCGAATCCAGGTTGGCTCATACCGCAGCGCAGGCTACGGCTAGCTCTGCATCCCCGTCGGCAGACTCTAGCCCGAATGCCCGGATCCGGCCGCCCCCCGCCTTGATCTGCATACGGCCAACGTCCGCACGCAACGGCGGCTAAGCGCGCGTCCAGAAGATGCCCATATCGCGGTACCGCGACGGTGATGGGCGTGTCAACCTGCATAAATATACGGACCTGCCCGGCAGCGGCAATGCCCGCTAGTGCCGCTCCTGGTGTGTAAGACGGTGGCGTCATCGCCGATGGGAGGTCCACCTCATCTGCCTGGTCCTGGGTGGCCTGGGTGGCCGTTGATCAGCTTGGCTTGCCGGGCTGCTATGCGTACTTCCAGGTGATGTTGCGCGGTCGCCGCCCCGGTCGCCGGGTTCTCTTCCTGGCCAGGTCAAGAGCTTCTGGCTCAAGGAGCAGCGGCATCAGCCTGCGCAGCCAGGTTGCGTTGTTATCCAGGGTGTGCTGCGCGACTGCGACTGTGTGAGCCTTCCAGGCGACATGATGTGCGGGGGCGAACCCCGCCGCCTCCACCAAGCCAGGCAGCCCGGCGCGGGATATGTGCGCAGCAGCCAGGGACACCGAGACCCCGATGCGCCTGCCGGGATGATCACGGTTTTGGTCGAGGAACACCGCGACGAGCAGCTCAGGGCGTCGGTAGAAAACAGAGGGGAGAAGAAGGTCGCTGCTCTCCGGCCCTTCCATGCCGTACGAGCCGACAAGGAACTCAAAGCGCTGACCGACCTCGCCCGCAAATCTGGCCAGCTCAATGCGCTCCATAGTTCCTCCCCGGCAATGTTGCCAGGATAGGCATTTGCCACCAAGTACGTAGTCGCGCTCGTCCCCCCTGACTCCGGGGCACGCTCATCTGACTCGCGGTTAGGTGGCGTTGCCCGGTGCTCCCCACTAGCCTTTCGCCAGCGGCAGGGAGGTCAGATGGGGCTGCTGGATCGCTTGAGGGGCAGGCGCGAGTCTTCGGTGCCCGCGCGGGCTGAGACGTCTGCTGTATCGGTGTCTTTGCTGGGCGGACAAGATGACCTTGAGGTCGTCGGCGAACTCGCCTATCAGGACGCCCTGTGGGGTTTGTCTGGCGGGACCGTCGGAGACAGGATCCGCCGCCACATCGTGGCGGTGCTGGTTCCAGAGCCCACGAACCCGTATGACGCGAACGCTATCGCCGTACAGATTGACGGCCAGGTTATCGGCTACCTGCCGCGGGCAACGGCGCAGGAGTATCTGCCGGGCCTGCAGCATTCGATGTCCGTGCACGGCGGCTGCGTGGCCCTGCGCGGGGTGATCGTGGGAGGCGGCTACTATGACGACGGCCCGGGACGGCTAGGGGTGTGGCTGGAACACGACCCTGCCGACTTCGGGGCGCGCTCAGCCGCCTCCTCGCGGTCGGCGCCGCTGGGATACCCGAATGCCGATGGAGTCATGCGAACCGGCTTTACGGAGGCCTGGCTCACCGATGCTGAGGATGACTCGTACGACCTGTCGTGGTTCAACGACCTTCCCGAGGCAGACCGGCCAGCGATCGCGAAGCTCCGCGAACTGCTCGCCGCTGATCCGGACCCGATTGACCGGCATTTCCAGTTCGCCGAGCTGGAGACGCGGCTGTACCAGTCACGTGAGCTATACGAGGCAGCCCTGGCCGAGTACGACGAGGCGTGCGCCCGTCACGACGCGGAGATGGAAAGCATCTGCGCGGCCTTCATGGCCAAGTGGGGCAAGATCCCGCTGCTGGACACCTACCGGCAGATGGCCGTACGCCAGCAGAAGAAGAAGGACTGGCAGGCCTGCAAATGGTGGGCCGAACGCGGTCTTGCCCTCTACGGGCAGCGGGCGGCACGGGAAGAGGCTGTCGAGGACCTCATCAAGCGCCGCAACCGGGCCCTCGCGAAACTCGAGGCTGCAGCCAGGCCGGAGAACCGGGTCCGGTTGGAACGCCCCCACACCTCCGTTGTGTCCGCAACTCCTTCCGGAGGAATGCCGGGTACAAGCGGCTCGTATGCCGAACTCGAAGTACTTGTCTGCCAAGAATGCAACTGCCGCTTCGAACGCCTGCGAGTCCGCGGCCGCAAACCGACACTCTGTCCGACATGCCGCGCGGCAGCAAAAGCGTGACGAGGGTTCCGGACTTCACGCGGAAGCTTCCGCTCATGCCGCGATGCGCATGCTGGGCTTCTGCCCGGAGCGCCGAAAGCCTGAAATCGTCGGGGGACCCTATCCCCGGCCTCTCACGCGGAAGGCCGCCAGACGTAGCGCAGATCAGGTGCGTGCTCCTCATT
>NZ_JBARCR010001233.1:0-5167 GCF_049794275.1 Trebonia sp. | reverse complement strand
CGCCAGCTGCTCGTCGGTGAGCGCCCAGCCGCGCGCCCGCACTTCGCGCAGCGCGGCGGCGCGCTCACTGGCGTCCGGCTGCCAGCGCGGCACGATGCCCGACCGGCTCGGCTCGGCGAGCACCCGGTCCACCTCGGCGGACGGCAGGGCGGCGAGCAGCACCTTGCCGAGCGAGGTCTGCATTGCGGGGAACCTGGTTCCGATCGTCACCGCGAGCGTCACGATCTTCGGCACCGCGACGCGTGCAACGTAGACGATGTCAGAGCCGTCGAGCTGAGCGATCGACGACGACTCCCTGGTACGCGCGACTAGCGCCTCCATGTGCGGCCTGGCTACCTCCCACAGGCCGCGGGACAGCACATAAGACATCCCAAGATCGAGTACCCGCGGCGTCAGCTCGTAACCGCCCTCCACCTGCCTGACGTAGCCGAGTTCCTCGAGGGTCTTCAGGATCCTGCGGGCCGTCGGACGGGGCAGGCTGCTGGCCGTCGCCACCGCGGCCAGCGACATCATCGGCCGTCCTCGACCGAAGACGCGGATCACGTCGAGGCCGCGGGCGATCGCCTCAATGAAGTCTGGACTGCTGTCCCGACGAGCCACGTCGCCTCCCGGCGCTGGTGCCTGTTTCGCACGTCCCCCGCACTGTAGCGCTTATGTCCGCATGGCGGACAGACCGGCGCTCTTCGCGTCCCTGGCACGGCAGTTCAGCACTCTTGACACAATGACCGTTAAGGGACAGTGTTCCGATCAGGCTTCTGGCGACCGACTGTCGGACGTTCGTCCGCACACCCACCTCACAGCGGAGGTTTCCTCATGACCACAGCGGGACCGCAGCCGGGTCAGCCGGTGGTGTTCCGGAACGCGACCGTGCTCACCATGGACGACTCGCGCACAGTCCTCACCGGCGCGGATGTGCTGACCGACGGCGAGCGCATCGCCGCGGTCGGCCCGAACCTCGCGGTGCCCGAGGGCACCGCGGAGATCGACGCGACCGGCGGGATCGTCATGCCCGGCATGATCGACACCCACCGGCACATGTGGCAGACGGCCATGCGCGGATACGGGGCCGACTGGACGCTCACCCAGTACTTCGTCTACTACTACCTGACCTGGGGCAAGAAGTTCCGTCCTGAGGACTACTACGCGGGCAACCTGCTGTCGGCCATCGAGGCGATCGACGCCGGCGTGACCACCAGCGTGGACTGGTCGCACGGGCTGCAGACGACCGAGTACGCGGACGCCGCGGTGGACGCCCTGGAAGCGGTGCCCGGCCGGTTCGTGCTCGCCTACGGCAACATCCACCAGGGCGCCTGGGAGTGGGCCACCACGCCGGAGTTCCGCGACTTCTATAACCGCCGGATCCAGGGCAAGGGCGACATGCTCGGCTTCCAGATCGCCTTCGACCTGCCCGGCGTCGAGGGCTTCCCCGAGAAGGCCGCCTTCGACGTGGCCCGCGACCTCGGCGTCGCGGTGACCACCCACGCCGGCGTCTTCAACGTCACCAGCGACGTCGGCATCAATCAGATGTACGACGGCGGGTACATGGTCCCCGGCACGATCTACGTGCACGCGGCCACGCTGTCCGCGGACAGCTACCACAAGATCGCCGCCACCGGCGGGTTCGCCTCGATCTCCACCGAGAGCGAGTGCAACGCCGGCCAGGGTTACTCGCCCACCTGGAAGCTGCGCAGGTACGGCATTCCTGTCTCGCTGTCGATGGACACCAGCGTCTGGTGGAGCGGTGACCTCTTCAGCGCGATGCGGGCCACGCTCAACGCGGACCGCGCGATGGAGCACTTCGAGGCGCACGCCAGCGGCGCTGGCGTCACCAACCACATCCTGCGGGCCGAGGACGTCGTCGACTACGCGACTCGCGGCGGGGCGAAGGCGCTCGGCCTCGACTCGGTGGTGGGCAGCGTCGAGGCGGGCAAGAAAGCCGACCTGGTGCTGATCAAGAACGACAACTCCCCGGTCAGCTTCCCCGTGCTGCACCCGTACGGCCACGTGGTGTTCCAGGCGGGGCGCGGCGACGTGCACACCGTGCTGGTGAACGGCAAGGTCGTGAAGTACGACCACAAGCTCGTCGGCGTGGACCTGGATCACGCCAAATCGGCCATCGAGTCCACGATCGAGTACCTCAAGGCCGAGCACGGCCCGGAGGAGTGGGACAAGGGCATGCACCCCGAGATCCCCGAGCACGAGACGCTGGCCAACCCGTACACCTACCGGGAAGACGTCTCGGCCTGGAAAGAGTCCGAGTAGCCGATTCCGGTGAAACACTGCGCCGGGCCAGCGGGGTTCGCTGGCCCGGCGCCGTTCTGGATAATGCTTTTGTGACCGACTCTCCCGCTGAATCCCCTGTGCTGTCGGCGGCGGAAACCAGCGTCGCAGAATCGCTGCTCGCCGAAGCGTGGGGGAAGGCGGTGGCAGTGCGTTCCGCCGAGACGATCTGGGGGCGCAGCCACATCGTGCGGTTGCGCCTGGCGGATGCTGACGGCAGCGTGGTGCTGAAGCGGCGCAGGTCGGAGAACTTCGGCGGCCGCGTGCGCGGCTTCGCCGCGGAACTGGCCACGCTGGAGTTCCTGAACGCGGAGGAGACCGCTGTCGCGCCGCGGCTCATCGGCGCTTCCGCGGATCTCCTGCTCATGGAGGACCTAGGACCTGGTTCGTCACTCGCCCATGCGCTGCTGGCCCGCGACCGCGACCGCGCCGAAGCGGACCTGGCCGCGTATGCGCGGGCACTGGCCACGATGCACGCGTGGAGCATGGGCAGGGCCGCCTCGTTCAGCTCGGTGCGGGTGCGCCGTCGGTGCCGGCCGGGCCGGAGTGGCCGGGACCGCGTCGCGGAGGGCAAGCAGCCGCTGCTGGAGGTGGCTGTGCGGCTCGGGCTCTCGGTCGAGGGCGCCGACGCCGAGATCGGCTCACTAGACGGGCTGATGCACGGCTCTGGCTACACCGGGCTCGTGCACGGCGACCCGTGCCCGGACAACACGCACATCGCCGGCGGCAGCTGCCGGATCTTCGACTTCGAGACCGCGGGGTGGGGGCCGCTCGCGCTGGACGCCTCCTACCTGCTGGCACCGTTCCCGAGTTGCTGGTGCTTCGCCTCGCTGCCCGCCCCGGCGGCCGGCCCGGCGCTCCAGGCGTACCGCGACGAGATGAGCGGCGCTGGCGTTGAGCTTGATGATTCGTGGGAGGTGGCGCTGACCGCCGTCCTGGCGGGGTGGGTGGTGGCCCGCGGGGCAGGGATCGGCCGGGCGCTGGAGAAGGACAGGGACTGGGGGACGACCACCATCAGGCCGCGAGTGCTGACCTGGCTGGGCAGCTTCGTCGACGCGGCGGCACGGGTGGACGAGCTACCACGGCTGCGCTCGCTCGCTTCGGCCTTGCGCACGGTCCTGCGCGATCGCTGGCCGTCGGCGGTCGCACCGTCCTATCCGGCGCTGGCGCGCCCTGGCGAGCCGCTGGCGCGGGTGCCCCGTGAGTGGCCGTCGAGCGATTAGCGCGCTGAGCACAGTTCGGTGAGCCGGGGCCAGAGGTAGCCGAGTGCCTCGTTGACCTCCATCGCGGCAAGGCGCTCGAGCTTGCCGTCTTCCGCCAGCCGGCGGGCTAGATCGACGCTGGGTCCCTCGCCCAGTTCGCGCAGCGCTTCCTCGTAACGGGGCCGCCTGACGCCCATCCTGGACATCAGGGCGCCGAAAACGCCGAGCTCGTCGCTGCGCGGTCCCTCTCTGGCCGGCTGCGCGCGCTGCGCCTCGCGCGGCGACAGCATGGCGAAGTCGTGGCAGCCGTCCCAGTAGCGGTCCGCCCCGGCGAACCGGACCGTGGCGATCGGGCCGAGCCTGATGGCGGCCGCGCACTGCAGGCACGGCTGGAGGGTGGTCGAGAGAACCAGGTTCCGCTGACTGCGGAACGGCAGCCGGGCCAGCACGTTCATCTCCGCGTGGGCGAGTGCCGAGCCGAAGATCTCGCCGGCCGGGCCGTCCTTGTCGTGCACGCGGTTGCGGGCAGCGTGGACGATCGTTCCGTCTTGGCTGGACGCGACGGCGCCAACGGGGATGTTCCCGGCCCGCAGCGCCGCCCACCCCTGCCGGAACGCCTCCCGCCACGGCTCGTCCAGGTCCGCCCACACCTGTGCCGCGGTCGCTTGGCTGGCGCGCGTGACATCCACCAGGCCAGTCTGGCGCTGTTGGCCGCCGCCGAACAGTGCTCAGGTCCGCGCCGTGAAGTCACCGGGCTGCCAGCTGCCGTCGAATGCGGGCGCCTCGGGTCCGTAGATGCGGAAGTAGCAGAACCAGCCCCGACCTGGGACGGTCTGGATCCAGCGGTTGGCGGCTCCGTCCGGTTCGGTGGGCTCAGAGGGGCCGAAGTACAGGTCCACGGAATCGGCGCCGTCCGGCGCGATGTCCTCGAACAGTGACCGGAGCGCGGCTTTTCCCTGGCCGGTGGTGACCTCGGAGCGGGTCTTGGCGTCGTAGCAGGTGACGGACCAGAACAGGCTCGCGGGCACCGGCAGCGGGACGGTGAGCTTGTAGTCGCGTCCGCCGTCGAGGTAGGCGCCGGCGGCGTCGCGGCAGGCGAGCCAGTACAGCGAGCCCTGCCCGACGGCGCGGCGGAACATGGCAGGGGACGCGACGATGGCCTGGGCGAACCAGCGGTCTCGCGCCTCCACGTCGAGTGATCCCGGACGTTCGAAACTGCCGTTCTCCGGGCGCAGCCCGACCCATTCCCAGGCTCGGCCTGGCCAGACCATGCGGTCGGCGCGGCGGGACGCGAACGCCGAGACGAGCATCTCGTCGCGGCCCTGGGCGGCGGCGAGGGCCAGCAGCCGGGCGGTATCGGCCGATGGCCGGAACGGCTGTCCGGCCTCGATGCCGAGTTCCGCCAAGGTGCCGAGCATGGTACGCATTTCCTCGACTGGCGGCTCGGCGTCGATCACCTCGTGCAGGATTCGCCAGAAGCCGAGGTTGTCTTCCACGGCCAGTGGCGTGGTGTCGACCTCCCTGTCGGTGGCGTCGGTGAACGTGTACTCGCCTGGGTCGCCGCCCTTGAGCGGGTAGACCCGTACGGAGGTGAGCAGCTTGACCGCCGCGTCCAAGTCACCGCCAAGCGGCAGGGCACGCAGCGCCAGCAGCACGAGCCAGGTGTCCGAGCGGGCCGCCAGGTA
>NZ_JBARCR010001232.1:0-5085 GCF_049794275.1 Trebonia sp. | reverse complement strand
CTGCATGCCGGCGGGCGGCGGATGCGCCGCGCCGCGGCTACCGTCGGCCCGCTGGAGGAACTCGCCGCCGCGGCCGGCTACCAGGTCGAGTCAACAGGGCGCCTGCCCCTGCTGCGCTACGTCGTGGCCATCCGCACGTAATGCCGGGAAGCGGTCAGCGCACAGACACCGCGAGCCCGCACGGTCATGATCGTGCAGCCGTGGTCGTTCATAATGGATGCATGGTGCCTGGCCCCCGCCGGATCGCGCCGGTACTCGTCGCGTCGGCCGCGGCCGTGCTGGCGGGCGGCACCGCCATCCTCGTTGCCTCGTGCAGCACGCAGGCCACGCAAGGCACGCGGGCTACGACAAGCCCCTCCACCAGTCAAGAAGCACCTGCCACGCAAGGGACGCAAGGGGCACAACGGAATCAGCCCCCGCCTGCGAGCGGACCGTGGATCGCGCCCTATGACTACCTCGCCGCCGGGGGACCGTCTCCTGCCGAGGTGATGAAGACAACGGGGATCCGCCGCTTCACGCTCGCCTTCATCGTCTCTGACGGCGCGTGCCAGCCGGTGTGGGACAACGGTGATCCGCTGACCGGCGCCGCGGAGGAGGCAGCCATCCGCGGTATCCGCTCGGCAGGCGGCCAGGTAACCGTGTCGGTGGGCGGCAACGGCGGCACCAAGCTCGGCCTGACCTGCACCTCGCCGCAGGCGCTGGCAGGCGTCTACCAGCAGGTCATCAGCGCCTACCGGCTGCCCGCCATCGACCTGGACATTGAGGACATCGAGATCGGCAGCGCCGCGGCCCGCCAGCGGATAATCGGCGCGCTGGCCATCGTGCGGCAGCGTGATCCCGGGCTGATGATCTCGGTCACGATCCCGGCCGACTCGAGCGGGCCGGAACCCGGCGGGCAGGCCCTGATCACCGCGGCGGCCGCTTCCGGGCTGCGCATCGACGCGTGGACGATCATGCCATTCGACTTCGCCGGTCCTGGGACCGATATGGCCCAGGCCAGCGTGCAGGCCGCGGCAGGGCTCAGGAACGACCTGATGAGCGCCTATCACGAGTCCGCGTCCGCCGCCTACCAGACCATGGGCATCTCAACGATGAACGGCGTCACCGACACGGGCGAGCTGGTATCGGCGGCCGATTTCCAGGTCATGCTCCGCTACGTGCTGGCCCACCACCTGGCACGGTTCGCGTTCTGGTCGGTGAACCGAGACATGCCCTGCACGGCAGGCAGCGACTCGAACACGTGCAGCGGGATCACTCAGAAACCCTACGCGTACACCAAGATCAGCGTCAGCTACAGCGGCCAAGGGCGGTGACGCCCTGGTTAGCGGAACAGCCCGGAGATGAGGTTGACCGAGCCTGCGACGATGACCACGCCGAACACGTAGGACAAAAGGGCGTGGGCGAACGCGGTGCGCCGGATCAGTGGATCGCGCAGCGTCGTGTCGGACACCTGGTAGCACATTCCGATGGTGAACGCGACGTAGGCGAAGTCGCGGTAGCTGGGATGTTGCTGGCCGTCTTCCGTGCCGAACTCGATACCGCCCGGCTTTGACCGGAAGTGCTGGTCGGCGTAGCGCAGGGTGTAGGCGCTGTTGATCACGGTCCATGACAGCACGACGGTCAGCACAGCAGCGCCGATCAGCAGTACACGGGAAGCGCCGCTCTGCTGCCCTGCGAGATGCAGCGTATAACCGGCCCCCAGCAGGCTGGCGACACTGGCCCCGACCAGCAGCGCTCTCGTAGAGTCCTCCGTCTCGTCTTCGCGGGCAGCGAGCTGCGGCGCGAGTGAGCTATCGGCCCGGATAATGACCGGCCAGATGGTCAGGAGCACTGTGAGCGCGGCCGCATCCCAGCCCGCGACCAGTGTCATTGCCCACGTCACGAACGGCAGGAGGGCAACAGCGACGATCACCCCAACGGTGAACGCCGTGAGCGCACGCCGCATGGCAGGGGCGTGCCAGCCAAGCCATCGGTGGTACAAGGTGGGCGCCGGGACACCAGTCATTGTCTGAGTGTTCCCTATTTCCTCAGCTCCTGGACCGGAGTCGCCTCCTCGAAGATCAGCACCGTCTGGGTCGAGCGGACCTCGGGGATCTCCTGCAGCCGCGTGAGCACCACGTCGCGCAGCGACACGGCGTCGCTGGCGCGGACCCGCAGCAGGATGTCGTGCTCGCCGGAGACGAGCGCGACGTGGTCGACCTCGGTCATGCTCAGCAGCTGCCTGCGCACCGACTTCCAGGACCGCTGGTCGATGTCCAGGTAGACGTAGGCCGACAGCGCGTACCCGTAGCGCACCGGGTCGATCAGCGCGGCGTACCCGGTGATCACGCCGTCTCGTTCCAGGCGGGCCACGCGGGCGTACGCGCTGGCCCGCGAGACGTGGATACGGTCGGCCAGCGCGCGCATGGACATCCGGCCGTCGGCGCGGAGCGCCTCGACGATCTGCCGGTCGGTGTCGTCCATCGCGGCCATATGTCCATGCAGGGGATCCGCGGAATGGTCACTGGAAGGCATATGGCCAGATTAACCCCTCGATTCGGGCAATACTTCTCATGTTTTGCCACGCATCTAGAAAATTTGCTTCCAGAGCAGGCATTCTCTGGAAATAGCACGTTGAAGGGGGCATTGGTGGAGACCCAAGAGCTGCTGCCGAGCGCGGCGCCGCTCCAGCTGATAGATCCAGACGGCCGGCCAGGCCAGAATCCTGGCGGGCTGACGTTCCCCGAGCCCGATGTCCTGGTCCGCCTGCACCGCGGCATGGTGCTCGGCCGTCGCTTCGATACCCAGGCCACCGTGCTGGCAAAGCAGGGCAGGCTCGCCGTCTACCCGTCCTCGCGCGGCCAGGACGCCTGCCAGGTCGGGGCGGCGCTCGCGGTGCGCGGCCAGGACTGGCTGTTTCCCACGTACCGCGACTCGGTGGCGATCCTCACCCGCGGCGTGGACGCCGCGGAGACGCTGGCCCTGCTCCGCGGCGACTGGCACTGCGGCTACGACCCCTATGAGCACCGGGTGGCGCCGCAGTGCACCCCGCTGGCCACGAACACCCTGCACGCGGTGGGCCTCGCGCACGCGGCCACCCTCCAGGCAAAGGACCAGGTCGCGCTCGTGCTGCTCGGCGACGGCGCGACCAGCGAGGGCGACGCCCACGAAGCGCTGAACTTCGCCGCGCTCTGGAAAGCGCCGGTGGTGTTCCTGGTGCAGAACAACGGGTACGCGATCAGCGTGCCGCTGGCCAAGCAGACCGCGGCGCCGACGCTGGCCGCGAAGGGGATCGGCTACGGCATTCCGCCGCTGCTCATCGACGGGAACGACGCCGCCGCTGTCTACGCCGCCGCACGGTCCGGCGTCGAGCGGGCCGCGACGGGCGGTGGGCCGACGCTGATCGAGGCGATCACCTACCGGGTCGAAGCGCACACCAACGCCGACGACGCCACCCGCTACCGGACCGACGATGAGGTCCGCGGCTGGCTCGGCCGCGACCCGATAGCGCGGCTCGAGGCCTATCTAAGGGCGGAGCGGCTGCTGGACGACGAGGCGGCCGGCCGGCTGGCGGCCGAGGCGGAGCAGCTGGCCGCCGACGTCCGCGACCGCATGAGCACCGAGGCGAGCGCTGACCCGGCCGAGCTGTTCGAGCACGTGTACGCCCAGCCGACCGCTGCCCTGGAGCGGCAGCGCGCGGCGCTGCTCGCCGAGCTGGATGAGCTGGAGGAGTCCGCGCCATGACAACAGTGATGATCCCGCCCGCGGGAAACACCGCCCGGCAGGCCCCCGCGCCCGTCACCATGGCCGCCGCGCTCAACCAGGCGCTGGCCGACAGCCTGGCCGCGGACGACCGCGTGGTCGTCTTCGGTGAGGACGTCGGCACGCTCGGCGGGGTGTTCCGCATCACCGACGGTCTCGCCGGGAAGTTCGGCGAGCACCGCGTCTTCGACACGCCGATCGCCGAGTCGGGCATCGTCGGCACCGCCATCGGCATGGCGATGAACGGCCTCGTCCCTGTCGTCGAGATGCAGTTCGACGCGTTCGCCTACCCCGCCTTCGAGCAGGTCACCAGCCATCTCGCCAAGCTGCGCAACCGGACGAGGGGGCGCGTCGCGCTGCCGGTGGTGATCCGGATCCCGTTCGGCGGCGGCATCGGCGGCGTCGAGCATCACAGCGACTCATCGGAGGCGTACTACACCCACACGCCGGGACTGCGGGTGGTGACGCCAGGCACTCCCGCGGACGCCTACCTGCTGCTGCGGGAGGCGATCCGCTGCCCCGACCCGGTCGTCTTCCTCGAGCCGAAGCGGCGCTACTGGTCGAAGGAGACAGCCGTCCTGACGCCGGAGGGCCCGCCGATCGACCGCGCGGTCGTGCGGCGGGCGGGCAGTGACGTCACGCTCATCGCCTACGGCGGGATGGTGGCCACCGCGCTGGAGGCCGCCGAGGCCGCCGTCGAGGAGGACTGGGACGTCGAGGTCATCGACCTGCGGTCGCTGTCACCCTTCGACGACCAGACCCTGACCGAGTCGGTGTCCCGCACCGGCCGTGCCGTCCTCGTGCACGAGGCGGCGGGCTTCGCCGGCTACGGCGCCGAGGTCGCCGCGCGGCTGACCGAGCAGTGCTTCCACTACCTGGAGGCGCCCATCCTCCGCGTCACCGGCTTCGACATCCCTTACCCGCCGCCCAAGCTCGAGCAATTCCACCTGCCGAACGTAGACCGCATCCTCGACGCCATCGCGCGCCTGCAGTGGGAGGACGGCGGTGCCTGACTTCCTGCTCCCCGACCTGGGCGAAGGGCTCGACGAGGCCGAGATCATCGCCTGGCGGGTGCAGGCCGGCGATCACGTCACGGTCGACCAGGTAATCGCCGAGGTGGAGACCGCCAAGGCCGTGGTCGAGCTCCCGGTCCCCTACGCGGGCGTCGTCACGGCCCTGCATGCCGAGCCCGGCAGCGCCGTGTCCGTTGGGCAGCCGCTGATCACCGTCACGGCAGACGACCCGGCCACGGGCTTCCGTGAGCCCGGCGTCGTCGTCCCCGGGCAAGCCCCCGCCGCGGGAAACGGGAGCGCCTGCGGTGCCTCAGGCAACGCGGCGGCAGGG
>NZ_JBARCR010001231.1:0-2490 GCF_049794275.1 Trebonia sp. | reverse complement strand
GCTGGGGATTCGCGGCGATGGGCTTCGGCGTCGCCGGGCTGCTCGGCGCGCGGCTCGCGGCACCGTCCCGCGCGGTCGCGGCGGTGGTCGGCGACGGCGGGTTCCTGATGCTGCCCAGCGCGGTCGCCACGGCGGTACAGTACGGGCTGCCTGCCATCTGGCTGGTGTGGAACAACGGGGGGTTCATCTCGATCAGGGACCAGCAGCGCGGCTACTTCGGGCAGGAGCTCGCCACGTCGTTCCGCCACGTGGCGTCCGGCGCGCCGTACCGCTGCGACTTCGCGGCCATGGCCCGGGCCATGGGCGCGGACGGCATGCGCGCCTCGACGGCCGCGGACCTCGGCGCGGCGCTGAAGACCGCGCTGGATTCCGGCCATCCGACGGTCATCGACGTGCCTGTCGACGCGGAGGTCCCGCAGCCGGCCGTGGCCACCTGGGACCTGCCGCCGCTCTCGTATCCCGAGCCCGGCTTCGGCTGGCCAGACCCGTGAGCACTGACCCGTGAGTACTCCTGAGGCGCCCTGGGATGTCGTCGTGATCGGCGGCGGCAACGCCGGGCTGGTGGCGGCGATCACCGCGCGGGAAAAGGCGTCCCGGGTGCTGCTGCTCGAACGGGCGCCGGCCGTGATGCGCGGCGGCAACACCCGGCACACCAGGAACGTGCGCTGCGTGCACGACTCAGGCGACCAGTACACGCCGGGCGCGTACCCCTACGACGAGCTGTGGCGTGACCTGTGCGCGGTGGGCGACGGCCCGGCCGACGAGGAACTGGCCTCGTTCACCGTGCGGGAGTCCGCGTCGGTGCCTGGCTGGATGACCGCGCACGGGATCCGCTGGCAGCCGCCGCTGACCGGAACCCTGCACCTGGGGCGGACCAACCGGTTCTTCCTCGGCGGCGGCAAGGCGCTGGTGAACAGCTACCATCGGACGGCCGCCGCCGCTGGCGTCACGGTCTGGTACGACCGCACCGCCGAGGGGCTCGAGTTCACCGGGAACCGGTGCTCGGCCGTGCTGGTCTCGGGCAGGGACGCTGGGAATCCGGAGCGGATCGCCGCGCGCGCGGTCGTGTGCGCCAGCGGCGGCTTCGAGGCCAACATCGACTGGCTGCGCCGGTACTGGGGATCGGCGGCCGACAACTTCCTCATCCGCGGCCCGGCGACCAACGACGGCCGGATGCTCGCCGCGCTGTACGCGCTCGGCGCCGCCCAGGCAGGCCAGGAGCGGGGTTTCCATGCGGTCGCCATCGACGCGCGGTCGCCGCGCTTCGACGGGGGCATCGCCACCCGGCTTGACTGCATCCCGTTCTCCATCGTGGTCAACTCCCGCGGTGAGCGCTTCTATGACGAGGGCGAGGAACTGTGGCCCAAGCGGTACGCGATCTGGGGGCGGAACATCGCCGGGCAGCCCGGCCAGATCGCCTACTCGATCTGGGACGCGAAGGTGAACCGCCTGTTCCTGCCGCCGATGTACGGCCCGGCGAAGGCCGACAGCGTGGCCGGGGTGGCGGCCGAGCTTGGCCTCGATCCGGACGCGATCGCCACCACGGTGGCGAAGTACAACGAGTCGGTCGTCGCGGGCAGCTTCGACCCGTCCCGGCTCGACGGCTGCCGGACGGACGGCCTGACGCCGCCGAAGAGCAACTGGGCGCAGCCCATCGACACGCCGCCGTTCTACGGCATCGCCATGCGGCCGGGCATCACGTTCACGTTCCTAGGAGTGCGGGTCACCACGGACGCGCGGGTGCGGAGGGTGGAGGGCGGCGTCTTCCGCAACGTCTTCGCCGCCGGGGAGATCATGTCGGGAAACATCCTGTCGTCGGGCTATCTGGGCGGTTTCGGCCTGACGATCGGGACCGTCTGGGGCCGGACCGCCGGGGCGGCCGCCGCGCGAGAGGCTGTCTCGCCATGAACGCTGGCTCGCCATGAACGCTGTCTCGCCATGAACGATGACGGCATGAGCGACGGGCCGTTCGCTGAGGCGGACCGCCAGCTGACGATCTGCAACGCGTGCCGCTACTGCGAGGGGTACTGCGCGGTGTTCCCCGCCCTCGAACGGCAGGTAGACCTGACGGCCGGCGACATCACGCACCTCGCCGACCTGTGCCACGACTGCCGCGACTGCTACACGGCCTGCATGTACGCGCCGCCGCACGAGTTCGCCCTCAACCTGCCCGCCGCCCTGTCGGCCGTCCGCCACCACACCTACGACGAATACCTGCCCCGCCTCGCGTGGCCAGCTGGCCGCCGCGGCGCGATGCTCGCCGCGGCGCTGGCGGCGATCATGCTCCTCGCGGTGCTTGGCGTGATCGTGGGAGGGGCCGGCGCGCCCGCCGGATCTCCGTACCGGGTCATCGCCTACCCCGCGCTGCTGGTCGCGTTCGGGCTGCCCGCCGCCTGGAGCGTCATCGTGATGGCATGGTCTGCCGCGCGCTACTGGCGGGCCACGGACGGGCGAGGCTGGGGCGGCCTGGCCAGCCCCGCTGCGCTGGGG
>NZ_JBARCR010001230.1:0-6858 GCF_049794275.1 Trebonia sp. | reverse complement strand
CGCTAGTCGCGGTCGCGGCGCTGACCTGCGCGCTCGCGTTCGGCTGGGTGACTGACTACAGGTACTACTCACCCAGCCGCGTCAGCCAGGGTTACTGGACGCACACTGTGCACCAATGGCTGACTGCCTGCGCCAGGAGCACAACTGGCGAGATCTCGCTGCCCACCTGGGATGCCCCCAAAGCGACCGTCCCCTGCTCCCGCATTCACCCCTAGAGTCCGTATCGTCGGCCCGCGCCCGCAAGAGACGTGAATATAACGGGTTTCTGGGTAGGAACCACGGTCGTGTCGGCGAAGGTGGACACTAAGGCACAACGCGATATATCTTGTTAGCAGGAGGTAATCATGAACGACTACGAGCGCCGGATCCGGGAGCTCATCAACCCGTGGAGCACCAAGTTCAGCAACTGGTGGTCCAACTCGAGCATCCGGTCCGCCCTGACGAACCGGTCGGTCGACACCGCTGAGCTGCGCCGCCAGGCGTCGGCTCAGGCCCAGCGCGCCGCGACCGCGATGAAGGACATGCGGGACAGCGACACGGCCAAGAAGGCCGCGACCGCGATGACGGACCTGCGCCAGCGGGAGCCCGTGCGCAAGGCGGAGGAGAGCGCCAAGCGCGTCCTGCACGACCTGCGCAGCGGCCACAACGGAGGCGGCAAGTCCTGACCGGATAATTCAGTTGCGGTGATCGTCGCCGGAATGGGACGCTGCACGCGCGACAGGTAGGCGCCGGCCTCACGGTCGGCTGTGCGAAAGGAGGGGCCCTGATGTCTACGCCCGCCGCGGGCTGCACTCAGCCCGTCCTTTCCACGGCCCACCTCAGGAGCAGCAGTGCGCGACAGCGCAGAATCCTTCGACCCCGCGTACGGCAGGGTCCGCCGCGCCGGCCGTAAGCGCCGGCCGTATTTCGACGACGAGGCGACGTCCGCCAAGCGCGAGCGGTACCGCCCCAGGCTCGCCACCGAAGATGCCGGCGACGCAACCGACGGCTTGCCCGAGGGCGATCGCTGGTCCACCTGGGACCAGTCCACCCCCACCGAGCGCGGTCCGCGACCGCACCCGGAGTGGCTCGTGACCGAGCTGGCCGCGGTCGACACCGAGCTCGGCATCCTGAAGACCGGCAAGGAAGCCGATGTCTACTTGCTGCGTCGTGGCGTGCCTGGTGGCCGGTCGTGCCTGCTCGCGGCCAAGCGGTACCGGGGCGCGGAGCACCGGCTGTTCCACCGGGACGCCGGGTACCTGGAAGGGCGCCGCACCAGGGAGAGCCGGGTGAACCGCGCGGCCGCCAACCGGAGCGCGTTCGGCAGGCAGGCGATCGCCGGTCAGTGGGCGAACGCCGAGTTCGGCGCGCTGTGCCAGCTGTACGGCGCGGGGCTGCCCGTGCCCTACCCCGTGCAGATCACCGGCACCGAGGTGCTGCTTGAGTTCATCGGCGATCCGGACGGCACCGGCGCGCCGCGGCTGGCCGAGACCCGTCCCGACGGCGCCGAACTGGCCGCCCTGTGGGATCAGCTCGTGGCCGCACTCGCCGGCCTGGCCGGGCTCGGGTACGCGCACGGCGACCTGTCCCCGTACAACCTGCTGGTGCACGGCGGGCGGCTGGTGATGATCGACCTGCCGCAGGTGGTCGACGTGGTGTCGCACCCGAACGGGCGCGGCTTCCTCGACAGAGACGCCCGCAACGTCGCGGCGTGGTTCGCCGCCCGCGGGCTGCCCGGCGCGGACCCGGAAAGGCTGGCGCGCCTCCTCGCCGAGGAGGCGCGCCTGGCCTGACCGTCTGTATCCGGCTAGACGGTCTGCTTGACGGTGAGCTTGCCGTTCCGCATCGTGCCCAGCCGCTGGGCGCGGCGGGCGATCGAGCTGTCGTGCGTGACGATCACCATCGTCAGCCCGTTGTCCTGCCAGAGCTTCTCGAGCAGGCCGATGATCTCGTCGCGGGTGTCCTCATCCAGGTTGCCTGTCGGCTCGTCGGCGAGCAGGACCGTGGGCTCCTTCACCAGCGCGCGGGCGATCGCAACGCGCTGCTGCTGACCGCCGGACAGCTCCCCCGGCAGGTGGCGGAGCCGGTCGCCGAGCCCGAGCGAGTTCAGTGCCTCGGCGGCGCGGGCCCGCCGCGACGCGCCGCTGACCCCGAGCGGGACCAGCGCCGTCTCCACGTTCTCCTGTGCGGACAGCGTGGGGATCAGGTTGAAGGTCTGGAAGATGAAGCCGATGGAGTTGGCCCGCACCTTCGTCATCGCGGTCTCCCGCGTCCGCGCCAGGTCGCGGCCGTCGAAGTCGACGGAGCCGGAGGTCGGCCGGTCCAGGCCGCCGAGGATCTGCAGCAGCGTGGTCTTGCCGTGCCCGGTCGGCCCCTGGATGGCCATCCATTCGCCGTCAGGTATCTCCACGTTGACGCCGCGCAGCGCGTGCACTGTTTCGCGGCCCTTGGGGTAGTCCTTGGTCACGTTCGTGAGCTTGTACATGGATCTTCGTCTCCCGGTGAATCCGCGCCCTCAGGCGACCTTGGACAGGGCGTCCGCCGGGCGCAGCCGCGCCGCCCGCCAGCCGCCGAACGCTCCGGCGATCAGCCCGCCGAGGATCGCGAGGCCGACCGCGAGGATGATCACGGCAATCGTGACCGGTGCGTGCAGGTGCTCCGTGACGGTGCCTGCGGTACGGGCCGCGTTCGAGAACGCGCCGCGGAAGGGATTGTTCCCGCCGCCGGTGCCGCTGGTCGGGAACCCGCCTCCGCCGCCGCCGCCTCCGCCGCCGAACTGGCGCGCGCCGCCCGGCGTGGCCGAGCCGGTGGTGTTGCTGGCGAGGCTCGCGGTCAGCGGTGACGAGAACTTGTTGACCAGCGCCACGCCGGCGAAGCCGAGGCCGACGCCGATCACGCCGCCCACGATGCCGATCGCGACCGCCTCGCCCATCACCTGGAAAACGATCCTGCGGCTCTTCCAGCCGAGCGCCTTCAGCGTGCCGAACTCACGGATCCGCCGCGTGACGGCCGCCATCGTGAGCAGGCTGGCCAGGAAGAACGAGGCGATGAGCACCGCGATCGCCAGCCACTTGCCGAGGTTGTTCGCCAGGCTCGCCGCGCTCGAGATGGAGCCGGTGACCTCGCTGGCGAGCGTGTTCTGGTCGGTGACGGTCGAGCCGGGCACCGCCTTGGAGATCGAGCTCGCCACCGAGCTGATGTCCCCGCTGTTGCTCGCCGTGACGTAGATCGTGTTGACGTCGTTCTTCAGGTTGGCCAGCGACTGCGCCACGCCGAGCGGGATGTAGACGTCCGCCGGGTTGTCGCCCGCGGGCTCGCTGACGATCCCGACGACCTTGAAGTTGGTGGCCGCGTTCTTCGAGTTGCCGACGGCGATCGTGGAGCCGACCTTGAGCTTGTTCTGCGTCGCGTAGCTGGAGTCGACGAGCGCGACGTCCGCCGCGTTGTCGGCGGTGGTGAACGTCCGCCCGGAGCTGACCTTCCCGGTGCTGAGCGGGCCGAGTTCGCCGTTGGCGATGTCGACGCCGTTCACGGTGAAGCTGTTGATGTTGAAGTTCGCGCCGAAGCTGCTGGGGTTACCGCTCCCGCTGCTGGAGCTGCCGTTGCGGAACCCGCCGCCTCCGCCGTTGAAGTTGAGCGCGGGAACCGTGCCACTGATCGTGCGGTCGTTCAGCGTCAGGCCGCCGGCCGCGGCCGCCACGTTGTCCATCTTCGCGATGCTGGTCACGTTGGACGAGGCGAGCGACGCCAGCGTGCCGCCGGCGGACAGCGTGTTGTTGTCGATCTTGCTGCCGGCCTTCGGGCGGCTGGTCGACCCGATCGACTGCCGGAAGCCGAACCCGAACCCGTTGCCGGTCGAACCCGCGGCCGGCGCCTTCGTCACGGTGATGTCCGTGCCGACGCCGTACAGCGAGTGCAGGACGGACGCCTGGGCGTTCTTGACCCCGGCCGACGCCGCGGTCACGGTGATCACCAGGCCGATTCCCAGCGCCAGGCCGATCGCTATAAAGATCGACTGCCGCATCCGTCTCCGCAGCTCACGCCCGATATAGGTGAAGAACATCAGACTCCTCAGCGAACTCAAGATTTAGTGGTGGCGCGGACCCGCCGTGCCGGTAGAGCGTGACACGCCCCGGACGCTGCATCCGCGCCGCCGCTAATGCTCTAGGCGCTACCTGAGGAGACTCTGAAAAAGACCTGCGAACCAGCCCCAGCCCTAGAACGCTGAAGGCCAGCCCCGCCGACCGGGCTGGCGCTTGGGGATGCCAACTTACAGGAGCTGAACGGCCAAGGTCCCTGCATCGTCCTCTCCGATGTCTAGCGGAGTACGGAGAGGGCTACCGCCATGAAACCGTCTGCCTCGTGTCCCGCCTATTAGGGTTTGACTGCTGAAATCCTTGCCCGGCTCTCCGGGACGCCCCGCCCGCGAGGGCGCGGCGGCCGACCTGAGCCCGCTGATTTCATGATCACGAAAGAAAAGTTCGCGCATAGGAGATTTTTCCTTCGTGATCATGGTCGGGCGGCTTTCTTGCCATGATCACGGACCCGGCGGACGCCCCAAAGCCGGGAGTACCGAGACCATTGGGGTACCCGAAGCAGAAATGACGCCGCCCGGAAGGGCGTCTATTGGCGGTGTGGTCCACACCGCCAATAGATCCGCACCTGTGGACCACACCGCCAATACAGCAGTTCGACCCAGGCGGTGGGTACCGCCGCCGGAGTACGCGCCCGGGAAGCTATCGGCCAAAAGTGACTGCCGTGAAATGGGGGACGCTATGGCCGCCGTCGGCAGGCGGTTCCGGTGCTCCGCCTCTGGGGTGGAGCGAGGGCGCAGCGGGGTTCCGCCGCGTTGTTCGGTGCCGCTCTCAGGCACCGACTGAACGCGGCCGGAATCCCCGCAAGCCCAGCGACCCCACACCCGGGGGTTCAGCTTTCGCGGAGGGCGCGGATGCCTTCCTTCAGCGACGACATCGTGGCGATCACGGCCGAGGGCTCGTAGCCGCAGTGGGCCATGCAGTTCGCGCAGCGCGGGTCCTTGCCCCGGCCGTACTTCTCCCACTCCGTGGTCTCGATCAGCTCCTTATACGACGAGACGTACCCGTCGGACATCAGGTAGCAGGGCTTCTGCCAGCCGAACAGCGAGTACGACGGGATCGACCACGCCGTGCACTCGTACTCGACCTTGCCCTCGAGGAAGTCGAGGAACAGCGGCGTGTGCATCAGGCGCCACTTCTTGCGGCGGCCGTCCGAGAACGCCTTGCGGAACATCTCGCGGGTCTCCTCGACGCCCAGGAAGTGCTCCTGGTCGGGCGCCTTCTCGTAGGCGTACCCGGGGGAGATCTGCAGGTCGTCCACGCCGAGTTCGTCGTTGAGGTAGTCGAGCACGTCAATGACGGTCTGCGGCGTGTCGGTGTTGAAGAAGGTGGTGTTGGTGTTGACCTTGAACCCCTTCTCCTGCGCCAGCTTGATCGCCGCGACGGCCTGGTCGAACACGCCTTCCTTCGACACCGACTCGTCGTGCCGCTCGCGCAGCCCGTCGATGTGCACTACCCAGCGGAAGTACGGCGAAGGCGTGAACTTGTGCAGGTGCTTGGGCAGCAAGATCGCGTTCGTGCACAGGAAGACCATCTTCTTGCGCTTGATCAGTTCCTGCACGATGACCTCGATCTGCGGGTGCATCAGCGGCTCGCCGCCGGCGATCGACACCATCGGCGCGCCGGCCTCCTCGATCGCCGCGACCGCCTGCTCGACCGGCATCCGCTGCTTCAGCACCGAAGCGGGGTGCTGGATCTTCCCGCAGCCGTTGCATTTGAGGTTGCAGGCGAACAGCGGCTCCAGCTCCACCAGCAGCGGAAACTTCTTGATGCCGCGCAGCTTCTGCTTCATCAGGTGTGCCCCGATGCGCATACTGACGGACAGTGGCATAGACATTAGCGCCGTACCTCCCTGGGCAGGCCGAACTGTACTGATTCGGTGGTGGTGACCCGCTCGGTCACCGTGACTGTGCCGAGCCCGGAGAGCGCCGTGATGATCTCGCTGACCACCGCTGGCGGCGCGGATGCCCCCGCCGTGAGCCCGACTACGGAGACTCCGGACAGCCAGGAGAGCTGGATGTCCGTGGCTCCGTCGATGAGGTAAGCGGGCGTGCCCGCCCGTTCGGACCGCTCCACCAGCCGCACCGAGTTGGAGGAGTTCTTTGAGCCCGCGACGAGCACCAGGTCCGCTTCCTCGGCGACGGCGCGGACCGCCGCCTGCCTGTTGGTCGTCGCGTAGCAGATGTCGTCGCTGCCTGGCGCCCGCATCGAGGGGAACCGCTCCCGCAGCGCGCCCGCCACGTCGGTCGCCTCGTCGACGGCCAGCGTGGTCTGCATGAGGTAGGCCACCTTCGACGGGTCCGCGGGCGACAGCGCCGCGACATCGGCGGCCGTCTCCACGAGCACGGTGGATTCGGGCGCCTCCCCGAGGGTGCCTTCCACTTCCTCGTGCCCGGCGTGGCCGATCAGCGCGACCGTGAACCCCTCGCGGGCGAACCGGCGCGCCTCGGCGTGCACCTTCGACACCAGCGGGCAGGTCGCGTCGATCACCGACAGCCCGCGATCCGAGGCGTCCGAGCGCACCGCGGGCGACACGCCGTGCGCGGAGAACACGACCGTAGCGCCGTCCGGCACCTCGTCGAGCTCGTCAACGAACACGGCGCCACGCTGCTCGAGGTCGGAGACCACCCGGGTGTTGTGCACGATCTGCTTGCGCACGTACACGGGCGCGCCGCGCAACTCGAGGGCCCGCTCGACGATCTCGATGGCCCGCTCCACCCCGGCGCAGAACGACCGCGGCCCCGCCAGCAGCACCGCCCGCTCCCGGCAGACGGCGGCCCACTGC
>NZ_JBARCR010001229.1:0-2457 GCF_049794275.1 Trebonia sp. | reverse complement strand
CCCCTCGTACAGTGCCTCGATCGCGTCCGCCCCCGCCGTGTGCAGCCGCCGCTGCTCTTCCGCGCTCAGCCCGGCGGCCACCGCCGCACGGACCAGCGCATGCGAGAAGCGGTAGTCGCCGGGATGGTCACCGGCCACCACGAATCCGGCGGCCCGGCATTCGTCCAGCGGACCGAGCAGGCTGAGCACGGGCACGCCAAGCATCCGGGCCACCACGCCGGCCGAGAAGCTGTTGCCAGCCACCGCGGCAGTCCGCAGCAGCGCCTGGGCAGGCTCCGACACCTGGGCGAGCCGGTAGGCCGTGGCGTCAACCACCCGTCCTGGCACCGAACCTGGACCGTGGCGGCGTTGCTCCACGAGCATGCGGGCCAGCTCCCGGACCAGGAACGGGTTACCGTCCGTCTCGGCGTGCACCTTGTCCACTTGGTCCGCGTGGGCGGGCAGCCCGGCGGCGCGCAGCAGCTCCTCGATGGCCTGGGCGGTCAGGCCGTGCAGGTCCACCCGGTCCGCGTTGGCCTCCGCCGACAGGCGGAGCAGGGTCTCATCGCCCGCGCCTGGCGAGGCCCGGTAGCTGGCGAAGACCAGCATGCGGGTCCCGTGCAGCTGGCGCACGAGATCGGTGAGCAGGGCCGCGGACGCCTCGTCCGCCCACTGCAGATCGTCGAACACCAGCAGTAGCCCGGCCGGCCCGGCGGCCTCCGCCAGCCGCCGGCGCACCTCGGCGAACAGCGCGAACCGGTGCGCGCTGCCAGCATCGGCGCTCTCGGCCAGGACGGGCCGGGCGGCGTCGCCGAAGACATGCGACCACAGGTCCTGCCGGGATCCGCCCCAGGCGTCGCCGCGGATGGCGGGCTCGTCCAAGACCGGCCGCCATAGACCGTACGGCGGCGAGCTGTCCCTGTCGGCCGCGCGAGCCCACGCCACCGGCACGCCCCTGGCGGCGGCCGCGGCGGTGAGCTCTTCGCCCAGGCGGGTCTTCCCGATTCCCGACTCGCCGGTGCACAGCACCAGACGCCCCTGTCCCGCCAGCGCGTCGTCAAAGAGGCGCGTGACCCGAGACAGCTCGCGGTCACGGCCCACCATCAGCGCGGCCACGTCGGCCGCCCCGCCCCCCACGGCGCAACAATAAGCGCGGGAGGCCATGGCTGCCTAGAGTCGCTCTCTCGTCACGAGAAGCGGGCGGTCGAGGCGAGCGCGGCGGCCTCTGTTCCCGCGTCGTACTCGTAGATCCACCGCCTGTCGGTGAGCTGGCTGCCCGAGCTGTCGTAGCCGGCGCCGTTGCGCCTGGAGCCGAGCTGGACTTGCGCCGTCCGGTCCCGCCGCAGCTCCTCATATGCGGCCAGCGCTCGCGGCACGCCTGCCGGACTCGCGCAGGCGCCGAGCAGCTCGGCCAGCGCCACCGCGTCCTCCAGCGCCTGGTTCACGCCCTGCCCCAGGTGCGGCAGCATCGGGTGCGCCGCGTCCCCGAGCAGCGTCAGGCGCCCGCTGCTCCACCGCGGCAGCGGCACCCGGTCGTACATCCCCCACTGGAACCCGCTGCCGCCCGGCCCGGTGATCGCGGCGATGATCTCCCCGATGACCGGGTCCCAGCCGGTGAAGTGCGCGGCCAGCGCCGCCGGGTCGCCGGCCGCCGACCACGACTCGCGGACGGACGTGCCCGACTGGACGAAGCCGACGTAGTTCAGCAGCTGGCCGGCGCGGACCGGGAAGACCAGGAAGTGCTTGCTCTCGCCGACCCACATCCGCATCGTGCCGGCCGGGTAGCCGGCCATGGACGGCACCAGGCCGCGGTAGGCGACGACTCCGGAGAACACGGGCTCCGCCGGATCGACCACGAACCCCTGCAGCACGGAGTGAATGCCGTCTGCTCCGATCACGACGTCCGCCGTGACCGACGTCCCGTTACCGAACCCGATGGTGACGGCGTCGGCATCCTGGCCGGCGTCCGTGCACCGGTGCCCGGTGCGCACCGTGCCCGGCGGCAACTGCTCCGCGAGGAGCGCGAGGAGATCGGCCCGGTGGATGCCCACGTTCCGCCCGGGCTGCGCGAACTGGTGCGGTTCGTGCCGCGCGGGCTGCCCGTCGGCAAGCCGTAGCTGGGTCGAGACGTGCCGCGCGCCCAGTCGCTGGATTCCCTCGCCCACCCCGAGCCTGTCGAGCATCCGCAGTCCGTTGGGCGCCAGCGACACCCCGGCGCCGACCTCGGTCAGCTCCCGCGCCTGCTCGTAGACCTGCACGTCGATCCCGGCCCGGGCCAGCGCGACCGCCGCCGCCATCCCGCCGATTCCGCCGCCGACCACCACCGCCCGCAGCGCCACGCCTTCGCCCTCCTCGTCTCTGGTCCGGCCAGGTCCTCGAACCTAAGCGGGCGGGCCGCCGGTCAGCTTGAACCAGCGGCGTACCCGGACGGGCGGCTCGGCCAGCGCGATGGCGGCTGACGGGAGGGTGGGCTTCGGG
>NZ_JBARCR010001228.1:0-2928 GCF_049794275.1 Trebonia sp. | reverse complement strand
GCCCTGGCCGCCGCGTCACGCTCCCGGGCCGGGCTCATCGCCAGGCGCAAGCTCGTCCCGCTGCCGCCGTCCCCGCCCACGGACAAGCTCTACGCCGTCATCGACGGCACCGGCGTCCCGGTGACCTCGAAGGAGACCGCGGGCCGGGACGGCAAGGGCGAGGACGGCCGCGCCCGCACCCGCGAGGTCAAGATGGCCGTGTTCTTCACCCAAGACGAGCTCGACGACGAGGGATACCCGATCCGGGACCGGGCCTCATCCAGCTACATCGCCACCTTCGAGCCCGCCGCCGCGTTCCGGCGCCTGGTCAAGGCAGAAGGCATCCGCCGCGGCGCGGACCACGTCCGCCAGCTCACCGTCATCGGCGACGGCGCCGCCTGGATCTGGAACCTCGCCGCCGCCACCTTCCCCGAGGCCACGCACATCGTCGACCTCTACCACGCCCGCGAGCACCTGCACTCCCTAACCAGGTCCCTGGAGTTCATGCTGGGCGACCGCAAGGACGAGTGGCTCGCCGCCCGCCTGGAGGACCTCGACTACGGCGACATCGACGGCATCGAAGCCGCCGTCCGCAAGTACCCGCTGGAAGGGGTCAAGAAAGACGAGGCCAACAGGGAACTCGGCTACTTCCTGAACAACGCGCCCCGCATGCGCTACCACTGGTTCCGCTCCCGCGGCCTGTTCACCGGCTCCGGCGTCGTCGAGGCCGGCTGCAAGTCCGTCATCGGCCAGCGCCTTAAGCAGTCCGGCATGCACTGGACCGTCGCAGGAGCCGACTCGATCATCACCCTCCGCTGCGCCGAGGCCAGCGAGCAATGGGAGACCGTCTGCCGTTACCGCCACAACCAGACAGGAGCCGCCTGACGTGCCCGCACCCGAAGATGATCTTGGTTACCTACAAATCCGACGTCCACCCCGCGTGGGCGGCGCTGGCGATGGCGCTGGCCGTGGCGGCGGCGATACCCCTGGCGCGGACGGTGCTGGCGGCCCGCCGCGCTGGGTGACGGTGCATGGGGCGGCGCATGTCACACCTGCTCGCGGCATAACGTCGGTGGTCACGCGTGTCATTACCAGTGACCGACCGTGCCACGAGGAAGGCAAAGCCGTGCCGCAGCCATTCACTACTCATCTGGACACGTTGCAGCGGCGCATCGGCCAGGAGCTTTTCGCCCGGGTCGCCGGGCCGGAGGGTCCGGCTAACCGGGAGCGCTTCCGCAAGTCAGGACCGCGCTGGTTCACGGACGACCGCCCTATCCGCCGTGTGCACGGGGATGCCGCGATGTTCGTCGGCGGCCTCCGGGCGCTGCTGCTTCAGTCGCTGCACCCGCTGGCCATGATCGCCATCGCGCAGCACTCCGACTACCGCGAAGACCCGTGGGGGCGCCTGCAGCGCACCAGCACGTTCCTGGCGGCGACCACGTACGGCACTATCGAGGACGCGCAGCGCGCGGTGGACCGGGTTCGCCGTGTCCACGAGCACGTCACGGGCATCACCCCCGACGGGCGGTCCTACCGGGCAGCCGATCCGCACCTGCTCCGCTGGGTGCATGTCGCGGAGACCGACAGCTTCCTGCGCTGTCATCAGCGCTACGGCGCGCGGCCCCTCGATGAGGCCGGCTGCGACGGTTACGTAGCCGACACCGCGCGCATCGCCATCGAGTTGGGGGTGCCGGACCCGCCGCGCACGCGCGGCGACCTCAACGCGGCGCTGCGTGCCTACCGGCCCGAGCTGCGCGGCAGCGCGGAAGCCCGCGAGGCCGCCAGGTTCCTGGTGCGGAACCCGCCACTGCCACTGCTGGCCCGCGGCCCGTACACGCTGCTGGCGGCAGCCGCGGTCGGCGAACTGCCGGCCTGGGCCCGGCGCGAACTGCGACTGCCCGCCATTACCGGGGCCGATGCCCTGCTCGTGCGGCCGGCCGGCCATGCCATCGTCGGGACGGTCCGCTGGATCATGGGCGCCAGGCGCGCCGGATTATCGCACGGGATCTGCCGCCGGAATCCGGGGCAGATCCCGCGCGATCTCTCAGGAGAGGGTGTGGCGGGCGCGGCGGCCCCAGGCTCGGTCGCCTAGCAAGGCCAGGGCGGCCGGGACCAGGATGCCGCGGACGATCGTCGCGTCGATGAGGACCGCGGCGGCCGTGCCGATGCCGAGGATCTTGAGGTCGATCAGCGGCAGCGTGGCGAAGATCGAGAACACCGCGACCATGATCAGCGCCGCGCTCGTGACGACCCCGGCGCTGGACGCGATGCCCCCGACGATCGCGTCCTTCGGCGCGGAGCCGCGCGCCCACAGCTCGCGGATCCGGCTGAGGATGAACACGTGGTAGTCCATGCTGATGCCGAACAGGAACACGAACATCATCAGCGGCACCCAGTAGATGATCCCGCCGAACGCCGTATAGTCCAGCGGCCCCTGCAGCCGTCCGTCCTGGAAGATGAGCGTGACCAGGCCGTAGGCCGCGCCGACGGACAGCAGGTTCAGCACGATCGACACCAGCGGCACCGTGACCGACCGGAACGCCGCCAGCAGCAGCACGAACGCGAGCACCGCCACGAATCCGAGCACCTCGGGCAGGTTGGAGTGCAGTTCGTGGATGTCGTCGTACAGTCCGGCGGTGTCCCCTGTCACCGCGTAACTGACGCCGGGCACCTTGCCGAGCGTGTCCGGCAGGATCGTGTCGCGCAGCGTGACCAGCGCGCTATCGGACGCGGAGTTGGTTCCGTTACCCGCCAGCGGCACGCCGACCAGCAGCGCGCGGCCGCCGCCGAGCACGGTCTCCGTCACTGGCGCGTGGATCGCGCCGCCCGACGCGGCTCGCGTACGGAGCGCGCCGACCGCGGCGGCCACCTTCGGACCGGCCAGGTCCTGGCCGGTCACCACGACCTCGGCGGGCGCCGGGGCCTGCGGGAACGCGCGCTGGATCGCGT
>NZ_JBARCR010001227.1:0-1638 GCF_049794275.1 Trebonia sp. | reverse complement strand
ACCGCGGGCACGCTCACCGTGCTCGGCGGCGAGCCGCCGGGCTCCCCAGGCGCGCTCGACCACATCGCCTTCGTCGCCCAGGACGCGCCGCTGTACCGGACCCTGCCGGTCAGGGACATGCTGCACGTGGCGCGCAACCTGAACCGCCGCTGGGACCAGCGGCGCGCCGAGGACCGCCTTGGGCAGCTCGAGATTCCGCTCAGCCAGAAGGTCGGCGAGCTGTCCGGCGGCCAGAAGGCCCAGCTCGCGCTGACGATCGCGCTGGCCCGCCGCCCCGCGCTGCTGGTGCTCGACGAGCCGCTGGCCGCGCTCGACCCGGTGGCCAGAGAGGACTTCCTCGCCTCCGTCGTCGCCGCGGCCGAAGAGGACGGGATCTCCGTGGTGCTGTCCTCGCACGTGCTGGCCGACCTGGAACGGGTCGCCAGCTACCTGATCGTGCTGACCCAGGGTCAGGTGCGGGTCTCCGGGCCGGTGCGGGACCTGCTCGCCACGCACGGGGCCGGGCTCGAGGAAATAGCTCTCCGTCATCTCCGGGCCGGGGTCCCCTCGTCCAGAACGGAGGCGGGTCAATGACAACGCGAACCCTTGCTCCCGGCGCGGGGGCGGCCATCGGGCGGCGTCCCGTCCCGTGGTCCAGACTCGCCTGGGTGACGCTGCGGCAGCGCCGCGGCCTGCTCATCGGCGGCGGTGCGCTGCTCGGGGTGTTCGCCGTCTACATGGTGGTCATGGCGGTCATCCAGCACAACGCCTACGCCGTGGTGGCCGCCTGTCATCCGGCCGCCGCCCTCAAGTGCCAGCAGCTGAACAACTCGTTCTACCGCAGCTACTGGGGCGGCGGCGCCGGGCCGGTGATCGCCGGCGGCGGCGCGCAGACTGTCTCCAGCCTGCTGTTCGCCATCCCGGTGCTGCTCGGCGCCTTCGCCGGGGCGCCGCTGCTGGCGCGGGAACTGGAAAGCGGCACCTTCCGATTCGCGTGGACGCAAGGCGCCGCCCGGACCCGGTGGGCGCTCAGCACACTCGTGCTGCCCGCCCTGCTTCTGGTCGCGGCGACCGGAGCGTTCACCGGGATCTTCTACTGGTACTTCTGGCCGTTCCTCGCCGACAACCAGGTCAGCGAGATGCTGCCGCTCGCCTTCGCGCTGCTCGGGGTGGCGTTCGCCGCGTGGACGCTGCTGGCCTACTCGCTGGCTGCGTTCCTCGGCACCCTGTTCCGCCGGACGCTGCCGGCCATGGCCGTCACGCTCGTCGGCTACGTCGTGCTCGCGATGGCGACCGCGCTCGCGATCAGGCCGCACTACGCCACTCCGGTGACCGTTCGGGGCTGGAACAACACCTCTGCCTGGATCATGAGCCAGTGGGTCAAGGCGCCGGACGGACAGGTGCTGAGCCAGTCGGCCGTCAACAGCCTGTCTCAGCACGCGCCCCCCAGCGTGCAGAACTCCTCCAGCCCGGACGCGTTCACCACCTGGCTGACCCAGCACGGCTACACGCTGTGGCAGTCCGTGCAGCCGGACTCGCGGTTCTGGCAGTTTCAGCTGACCGAGGGCGCGTGGCTGCTCGTGGTCAGCAGCCTGCTCATCGCCGCCACGGTGTGGCTGGTCCGGCGGCGCGGCGCGTGACGGGCCGTCGCCCTGGCCT
>NZ_JBARCR010001226.1:0-2740 GCF_049794275.1 Trebonia sp. | reverse complement strand
GGTACGCGCACGCCCGCGCCGCGTCCGGGGTGCGCTGGGCAGCCATCCTCAACGCAGCGGAGGCGGCCCCGCCGCGCCCGCCCGCCGAACCGGAGGAGCTGGCGCTGCTCGACGCGCTGTCCTGGCTCCCGGAACGGGTCGCCACCGCGGCGCGCCGTGGCCGGCCCGACGAGTTCGCCCGGTACCTGGAGGAACTGGCCAGCGTCGCCATCGCCGCGCTGACTTCCCCCAGTCACCGGGGAGGCGCCCGAGCTCCCGGAACTGACAAGCCCGCTCTGGCCAGGGCGGCGCAGGCCGGCCTCGCCGCCGGGCTTGGGCTGCTCGGGGTCGGCGCGCCCGAACGGCTGTGAAAACGGAGAACAAGACTGATGAGCCGTGTCGCCCACCCCGCCGGGCCGCGCCACGCGGACGTGCTGCCGGCCGACCACCCGCCAGCGCCGCCCGCCGACCTGAACGCGCTGCATCCGGCGATCTGGCCGCGCGGCGCCCAGCGGCGCGGCGGCGTGCTGACGCTCGGCGGCGTGGACGTCCGCGACCTGGCAGCGGAGTTCGGCACGCCGGTCTTCGTCACCGACGAGCAGGACGTGCGGGAGCGGTGCCGCGAGTACATGGACGCGTTCGGCGCTGACGCGCAGGTCTACTACGCGTCGAAGGCGTTCTGCTCGCGCGCGGTGCTCCGCTGGGTCACGGAAGAGGGCCTCGGCGTCGACGTCTGCACCGGCGGCGAGCTGGAGACCGCACTGTCCGCCGGGGTCGACCCGGCCATGATCACACTGCACGGCAACAACAAGCTGCCCGCCGAGCTCGCCCGCGCCGTCGCCGTGGGCATCGGGCACGTCGTCGTGGACTCCTACGAGGAGATCGCGCGGCTCGCGTACTACGCCGAGCAGGCCGGCGCGCGGCCGCGGGTGCTGGTCCGGGTGACGACCGGCGTCGAGGCGCACACGCACGAGTTCATGGCGACCGCGCACGACGACCAGAAGTTCGGCTTCTCGCTCGCGTCCGGCGCCGCCGACGAGGCGGTGCGGCGGGTGCTCGCGCTGCCTCAGTTTGAGTTCGCCGGGCTGCACTCGCACATCGGCTCGCAGATCTTCGACACCGCCGGCTTCGAGGTGGCCGCGCACCGGGTCGTCGAGCTCGCGGCGCGGATCCTGGCCGAGCACGGGGTCGTCGTGGCCGAGCTCGACCTGGGCGGCGGGTTCGGCATCGCGTACACGCCGGAGGACGACCCGCCAGAGGTGAAGTCGCTGGCAGCCGGGCTGCGCGCGATCGTGACGGCGCAGTGCGCCGCCTTCGGCCTGCCGGTGCCGCGGCTGACGATCGAGCCGGGGCGGGGCATCGTCGGCCCGTCCACGGTCACGCTGTACGAGGTCGGCACGATCAAGGACGTGGACGGGATCAGGACCTACGTGAGCGTGGACGGCGGGATGAGCGACAACATCCGCACCGCGCTGTACGACGCGGCCTACACCTGCGTGCTCGCGTCCAGGTTCTCGGCAGCCCCGGCGATGCTGTCCCGGGTCGTGGGGCGGCACTGCGAGAGCGGCGACATCGTGGTGCGGCATTGCTACCTGCCGTCCGACCTGGCGCCTGGCGACCTGCTCGCCGTCGCCGCGACCGGCGCGTACTGCTGGTCGCTTGCGTCAAATTACAATCACCTGCCGCGGCCAGGCGTGGTGGCGGTCGGTGACGGCTCGGCTCGCGAGATCGTCCGCCGTGAGACCCTGGACGACCTGCTGCGATTGGACGTCGGATGAACGAGGGTGACGGTAAGACCCTGCGCGTAGCGCTGCTCGGCTGCGGCGTCGTCGGGTCGCAAGTGGCACGGCTGCTGCGCGAGCAGGCCGACGACCTCGCGGTCCGCACCGGGGCGCGAATCGAGGTCGCCGGAATCGCGGTGCGGCGGCTGTCGCACCCGCGGCCCGGCGTCGACCAGGCGCTGCTGACGACCGACGCCATGGGGCTGGCCATCCGGCCGGACGTCGACATCGTGATCGAGGTGATCGGCGGGATCGAGCCTGCCCGCTCGCTGCTGCTGGCCGCGATGAAGGCGGGCAAGTCCGTGGTGACGGCCAACAAGGCGCTGCTCGCCGAGCACGGCGAGCAGATCCACGCCGCCTCGAGGACCTACGGCGCCGACCTGTACTACGAGGCCTCAGTGGCGGGGGCGATCCCGCTGCTGCGGCCGCTGCGCGAGTCGCTGGCCGGGGACACCGTGCACCGGGTGCTCGGCATCGTCAACGGCACCACCAACTTCATCCTGGACCGGATGGACACCTCGGGCGCCGACTTCGGCGAGTCGCTGGAGGAGGCGCAGGCGCTCGGGTACGCCGAGCCTGACCCGACCGCCGACGTGGAGGGGTTCGACGCGGCGGCGAAGGCCGCGATCCTGGCCGGGCTCGCCTTCCACACCCGGGTCACCGCGGCCGACGTGCACCGCGAGGGCATCACCGAGGTGACCGCCGCGGACATCGCGTCCGCGAAGACGCTGCGCCGCATCGTGAAGCTGCTGGCGATCTGCGAGCGGTCCGACGCCGGTGTCAGCGTGCGCGTGCACCCGGCGATGATTCCCAGGTCGCACCCGCTGGCAGCCGTCGGCGGCGCCTACAACGCGGTGTTCGTCGAGGCGCAGTCGGCTGGACGGCTGATGTTCTACGGCGCCGGGGCCGGCGGGACCCCCACGGCGTCGGCGGTGCTCGGCGACATGGTGGCGGTGGCGCGCAACCGGCTGGCGGGCACC
>NZ_JBARCR010001225.1:0-8840 GCF_049794275.1 Trebonia sp. | reverse complement strand
ACACCGACACGGCGCCCTTCGGGATGGGCACCTACGCGTCCAGGTCCACGCCGGTCGCCGGGGCGGCCGTCGCCATGGTGTCGCGCAAGATCCGCGCCAAGGCCCGCAAGCTGGCGGCGCACCTGCTGGAGGTGTCCGAGGAGGACATCGAGTGGGAGCTCGGCCGGTTCTACGTACGCAGCTCGCCGCAGCGCGGCGTCTCCATCCAGGAGTGCGCCATGGCCGCCTACAGCAACATGCCGGACGGCATGGAGCCGGGCCTGGAGAACACCGCGTACTACGACCCGCCGAACCTCACCTGGCCGTTCGCCGTCTACATCGTCACGGTCGAGGTAGATCCCGAGACCGGCGTCTGGGACGTGCTGAAGATGGTCGCCGTCGACGACTGCGGCGTGCGGATCAACCCGATGATCGTCGAGGGCCAGATCATGGGCGGGCTGACCGAGGCGTACGCCATGTCCAGCATGCAGTTCATCACGTTCGATGCCGACGGCAACTGCGTCGGCTCGAACTACATGGACTACCTGCTGCCCACCGCGTGGGAGACCCCCGGCTACGAGCTGCACAGCGAGGTCGTCACGCCGTGCCCGCACCACCCGATCGGCGCCAAGGGCATCGGCGAGTGCGCCGCGGTCGGCGGCCCCGCTGCCTTCGTCAACGCGGTCATCGACGCGCTTGGCGGGACAGGGGTGCGGAACATCGACATGCCGGTTCTGCCGGACCGGGTGTGGGAAGCGATCACATACCGGCGAGACGTGTCCGGCGCGCCGCCAGTGCGCCAGGACGGGTAAGGGCCCGGGAGGTAGGTCATGAGCGGTTTGGGAGTGCTGGAGCAGGTCGGCGAGCTGGCCCGCAGCGGGCAGACGTTCGCGCTCGCGACGGTGGTCTGGCGCCAGGGACCGTCGTCCGGCAAGCAGGGCTCGCGCGCGATCATCACCGCGGACGGGCAGGTGCGCGGCTGGATCGGCGGCGCCTGCGCGGAGCCGGTGGTGATCCGCGAGGCGAGGCAGGTCATGGCGGACGGGAACGCCCGGCTGCTGCTGCTCGGCACCCCGGACCAGTTCGGCGCGGCGGTACCGGAGGGAATGACCGTGGTGCCGATCTCCTGCCAGAGCGAGGGCGCCCTCGAGATCTACATCGAGCCGGTGTTCCCGGTACCGCACCTGGTGATCGTGGGCAGCTCGCCCATGTCACAGACGCTCGCCGAGCTGGCCAGGGCGCTCGGCTGGTCCGCGGACCTGGTCAGCGGCACGGAGTTCACGCCGGGGCACGCGGCCGAGCGGTCGATGGTCGTCGTCGCCACCCAGGGGCACGGCGACGAGGACATGATGGAGCACGCGATCGCGGCGCACCCGGCCTACCTGGGCCTGGTCGCGTCGCACCGCCGTGCAGAAGCGGTGCTCGGGTACCTCGCCGACCGCGGCGTGCCCAAGGACCAGCTCGACAAGGTGCACGCCCCGGCCGGCCTGGACCTCGGCAGGACGAGTCACGAGGAGATCGCCGTCGCGGTCCTCGCGGAGCTGGTGCAGCTGCGCGCGTCCGGCGCCTTCGCGGACCTGCCCGCGCAGGGCAAGAACGAGGCACGCACGGAGCTGAAGTTCGCTGAGGCCGTCGAGGCGCTAGACCCGGTCTGCGGGATGACCGTCACGGCGGACGCATCCGCACGGCCCCTCACCCGCGACGGGGTCACCTACTACTTCTGCTGTACCGGCTGCCGCCGGACATTCGAGGAGAATCCTGATGCCTACATCAAGGCGGTGCTGAGGTGATCATCACCAGCGGCTTCGAGGTCGCCGAGCCGGTCGAGAAGGTGTGGCAGTTCTTCGGCGACATCCCGCAGGTGGCGTCCTGCCTGCCCGGCGCGGAACTGACCAAGGACCTCGGCGACGACAAGTACGAGGGCCAGGTGGCCATCCGGATGGGCCCGGTCCGGCTCCAGTTCAACGGCACCGCCGACATCACCGAACGCGATGAGGCCGCCAAGAAGCTCGTGGTCCACGCGGCGGGCGCCGACGTGAAAGGCCGCGGCCAGGCCGCCATGGTGGTCAGCGCCATCCTGACGCCGCGCGGCCGCGGCACCAAAGTCGACGTCACCCAGGACCTCCAGCTGGCCGGGGCGGCCGCGCAGTACGGCAGGGGCATGATCTCCGACGTCTCCGCCGTGCTGATGCGCGACTTCTCCGCGAACATGCAAGACCGGATCGAGCGGCTCGAGCGCGGGGAGTCGGCGGAACAGATCGCCGCCGCCAGCGGAGCCAGCTCCGCCAGCGGCCTCAGCCTCGCCTTCCGCGCCGCTCGGATGGCGCTGACCCGCGTCTTCCGCCGGTTCTTCCTGCCCTACCAGCCCGCGGCGAGCTGACCGAAAGGAGAGACCAAGTCATGGTCTTGTGGTGGATCGGCAACGTGATCCTGCTCGTGGTGATCCTGCCGGTCGTGATCTACCTGCTCAACCGGGTGCTCGCGGCCTTGGAACGGATCCGCGCCGCGAGCGACGACATCCTCGCCGGCGGCGTCGCGCTGATCGGCGAGTTGCAGGACGTCCCCGAGGGGCTGGCCGTTACGGACCAGACCATCGAGGCGGTCAAGGTCGGCGCGGTGCGCTACGCCGGCTCCGTAGCGAAACTACTCGGCTAGCCGGAGAGGAGCGCCGGTCCCATGCCAGCAGCAGCCTGGATGACCATCGCCGTCGCGGGCCTGATCATCGTGTTCACCGCGGTCGGCCTGATCAGGATCGTGTTCCACCTGCGCGCGATCCGCGGCACGCTCGTCACCCTCACCGGCGGCGTGCAGGCCGTCGACCAGCTGACGTCCACCGTCCCCGCACGGCTGACCTCGGTCAACGCCAACCTCAAGCCCGTCAGCGACTTCTGCGAAACGGTGTAGCGATGACCACAGACTGGACCATCGGCTACGTCATCGGCGGCGTGATCCTGCTCGCCGTTGTCGTCCTCGTGACGTGGATCCTGGTGCTCGCCAAGCAGATAGGCGACGAGGCGCCGAAGATCAACGCCGCGCTCGAAGGCGCCGTCCGCAACACGGCGCCGCTCGGCGCGCTCAGCACCACGATCGAGTACGCCACCACCATCATCGCCGGGCTTGAGCGCGGCCGGCACCGGCTAGGAGGCTAGCGGTGAACCCCACCGAGCACACTCTCTGGGTATCCGTCATCATCGTCGGCTTCGTCGTCGTGGTGGCCGTCGCGGCGCTGCTCAGCCTGCTCATCTACCTGATCAAGCGCATCGACGGCCGGGTGGACACGATCGGCGCGACGCTCACCGCGGCTAAGGCCAACACCGCGGAGACAGTGCTGATCCCGCAGGTCGCCACGGGCGTGGAGGCGGTCCTCGCCGAGGGCTTGCAGCACCACCTGTTCCTCGGCCGGGTACTCGGAAAGGTCAAGTCATGACTGTGCTGGTCGTCCTGACGGTCGTTGTCATCGTCTTGCTCATCGCGGGCCTGGCCGTCTACCTGTACTGGGCCGGCACGCTGCTCGACCGCATCGGCGCCAAGCTTGAGGGGGGCGCCGACATCGTCCGCGGTATCGTCGCCGACGCGAAGCTGATCGGGCCTGGTGTCGAGCACATCAACGAGACCGGCGGGGTGGTGGCAGGCGCGCTGCCGCTGCTGTACGGCATGGCCGAGGGCATCGTCGCCGGCGTCACGCCGACGGCGCCGCCGCCCGAGGTACCGGAAGTGGCGAGGCCGGCGTCCGGTACCCGCCGTTCCCGGCTGCTGGCAGGCGTCGGCTACGACCCAGAGTCATCCGGAACGTAAGCGCCCGACTCTTCACTCGAAAACGGACGGGTCGCCCGCGCCGCGGCGGACGATCTCGGGCTCGGGCTTGGAGAAGTCGATGACCGTCGTCGGCTCGGTCCCGCAGTCGCCGGAGTCGATCACCGCGTCCACGGCCTGGCCGAGTAGTTCGGAGATTTCCCAGCCCTGGGTCATCGGTTCGTCCTCGCCGGGCAACAGCAGGGTGCTGGAGACGAGCGGCTCGCCAAGTTCGGCGAGCAGCGCCTGGGCCGCCACGTGGTCCGGGATCCGCACCCCGACCGTCTTCTTCCCCGGGTGCTGGAGCCTGCGCGGCACCTCCTTGGTCGCCGGAAGGATGAACGTGTAACTGCCGGGGGTCGCTGTCTTGATCGCCCGGAACACCCGGTTGGGAACGTAAGTGAACTGGCCAAGCTGGGCGAAGTCCTGGCACACCAGCGTGAGGTGGTGCCGGCCGTCGAGTTGGCGGATAGCCCTGATCCTCGCGATGCCGTCGCTGTTGCCGAGCTGGCACCCGAGCGCGTAGCAAGAGTCCGTCGGGTAGGCGATCACGCCTCCCGCGCGCACGATCTCGGCGACCTGGGCGATCGCCCGAGGCTGCGGGTTGGCCGGATGAACGTCAAAGTACCTGGCTATGCCAGAAGTGTAGGCTCGCGGCGCTACCAGGACCAGAGGCTTAGCCGGGGCGCTGGTCGGGGCCACGGCGCGTGACCGGAGCCGTGGTCGGCGCGGCGGAGTACTCGCCGATCCACTCGTCCTTCCAGGCGTGATCGTACTGCTGTTCGTTGCAGCTCGGCCGGTAGACGGCGGTCAGCTCGCGGGCTATCTGCTCGCGGTGCGCGCGCGTCCCGCCCGGCACCTCGAAGCTGCAGACGTAGACCTTCCACTTCGAGCCGGCCCGTTGGATCCAGCACGCGGCCCGCGGGTGCTGGAACGGGAACCGCTGCGCGGACAGGTCGTCGGCGTGGCCGACGTAGATGACCGCGTAGTTCTCCTTCTCCGGCTCGGGCTTGTACATGATCGCGTACACCGCCGCGACCGGCGGCGGTGTCCAGCCTGCGAGCAGCCGCGGGCCGTCGAACGGGTAGCCGGCCAGCGAGCCAAGCCGGATCACCGCGGCTCGCCGGCTTCCGTGGCTTCCTCGGCCTCGCTGATCGCCTCGGTCCTGACGATGGGAGCGGCAGGCAGCCCGGCCTTCTCGGCCGCGGCGCGGAAGACGCCGGTCGCCACGGCGATGGCGTCGTCCCGGCTGTCCGCCACGACGAGCAGCTGCGCGCCGTACCTGTCGGTGCCGATCCCCGTGGCGACGCCGTGGCTGTCCGCGACCGCGTCGGCGAGCTCGACTATCTCCTCACGGCTGAAGACGCGGTCGCCTTCGGCCTCGATGCCGACACTCCACCGCACGGCCGGTCCCTCCTTTTCCGCTTAGTTCAGCGCCGGCAGCAGTCCGGCGAGCTCTTCAAGGCTGGCGAGGTCGTGCCCGGAGAGCAACAGGTCGATGTGCGGCGCCGCCACCATCATGCCCAGCGTGCTCGGCCGGAAATCGCGGTCGTCGCCCTTGTGCGGGTTCAGCCACACAATACGGTGACACAGCCGGGCCAGGCGCTCCATCGCGTTCGCCAGCACCTCGGGATCCCCGCGGTCCAGCCCGTCAGAGCAGATGACCACGACGCCGCCGCGGCACAGCCCGCCGCGGCCCCATTTCCTGACGAACTTGTCGAGCGACGCGCCGATCCGCGTACCGCCGTCCCAGTCCACCACGGTCCTGGCCGCCTCCTCGAGGGCGACGTCGACCCGCTGGTGCGCCAGCTCTTTCGTGATGCGGCTGAGCCTGGTGCCGAAGCAGAACACCTCCACCCGCGCCGCCGAGTGGCTGGCGGTGTGCGCGAACTGGAGCAGGTGCCTGGAGTAGTCGGCCATCGATCCTGACACGTCGAGGATGAGGATCAGCGGCCGCAGCTTGGTCTTGCGCTGCCGGAAGAACAGCCGCCCCGGCGGTTCCCCGTGCATGCGCATCGACTCCCTGATGGTGGCCCGCATGTCCGGCTCGCTGCCGGCGGCGGCCGGCCTGGTCCGCCTGGTGCGACGGCGCGGCGGGGTGAGCCGCATCCGCGTCATGATCCGGTGCAGCGCGGCGAGCTCGGCAGGCGTGCAGGCGGTGAAGGACCGGTGCTTGAGCGCGTCCGCGCCGGACGCCATCCAGCCGAGGTGCGGCTGGTCCTGGTCCTCCTCGGGACCGGGCTCCGTGGCGGGCATCACGAGTTCCGCCTCGGCTTCGGCCACCGACTGGGCGCGCAGCACCAGCTGGCTTTTCGCCGGCGCGTCCGCGCCGAGGAAGTAGCTTCTGAACACCTGGTCGTAAACGCCCTGGTCCTCATGGCGGCTGACGAGGGTGGCCCGCCCGGCCCAGTAGAGGTCGACCAGGTCCGTCGGGTCGAGCGGCGTCATGGCGGCGAAGTAGGTGAGCACGTCACCGGTACCGGCCGTCAGCCCGGCGGCGCGCAGTTCGGCGGCGAAGCCCACCAGCACGCTCGTGAACGGATCGCTGGGTTCAGGCACCGGGGATGATCTCCGCCAGGTTCTCGCGCACCAGGTCGAGGTCGTCGCGGTCCTTGATGACCGCGCCGATGGTGTCGTTGGCGGCGTCCGGCGTCAGCTCGGTCTCGCCGAGTACGCCGAGCGTGCGCACCCAGTCGATGGTCTCGGCGACACCCGGCGGCTTGGCCAGGTCCATTTCCCGCAGCCGGTGCACCGCCGCGACGACCTTCCTGGTCAGCTGCCCGGCCGCGGCGGGCTCGCGGATCGCGACGATCTCCGCCTCGCGCGCAGCCGTCGGATAGCCGATCCAGTGGTACAGGCAGCGCCTGCGCAGCGCGTCGTGCAGTTCCCTGGTCCTGTTCGAGGTCAGGATCACGACCGGGCTGGAATCGGCCTTGACGGTCCCGAGTTCCGGGATGCTGATCTGGTAGTCGGACAGGACCTCGAGCAGGAACGCCTCGAACTCGTCGTCGGCCCGGTCGATCTCGTCGATGAGCAGCACCGCTCTGTCTCCCCGCCTGACGGCCTCGAGCAGCGGCCGTTCCAGCAGGAACTTGGGCCCGAACAGCTTGTCGACGGACTGCTCGTCGGTGGCCTCGGCCTGCGACAGGGCCCTTATCTGCAGCATCTGCCTGGCGTAGTCCCACTCGTACAGCGCCTGGCTGGTGGTGATGCCCTCGTAGCACTGCAGCCTGATGAGCTGGCGGCCGAAGACCGCCGCGAGGACCTTGGCGACCTCTGTCTTGCCGACACCGACCTCGCCTTCGAGCAGCACGGGCCTGGGCAGCGAAAGCGACACGAGCAGGGTCGTCGCCAGCCCGCGGTCGGCGAGGTAACCGCCCTGCCGCAGGCTTTCAGTGAGCTCGGTTACGGTTCTCGGGTACTCCACTGGGCGGATCTCAGCCGGCGGCGTTCTGGCTGTCTCGCAGGATCAGGTCGCGCAGGGAGCCGACGGAACTGAGCTTGCCTTCGCGCTCGAGCCTGGCGCGCCACGCGTTGCCGCGGTCGGTTTCGTCGTCGCCGCCGTATTCGTCGAAGCCCACGCCTGCGTCGGTCATCCGCTTGCAGTGCGTCTCGCAATCGTCGTCGAGGTCGGCGGCGGTCTGCGCCTGACCGTGCCATATGTCCCTGAGGACCTCTAGCGCCTCCGTGCGCTCTGCGCCCATGACGGACATCCCTCCTGCCTCCAGCCGAAAGCGTATACGCGACTGTAACTCCGGACCGACGGTCAGGACGAGCCGGGATTAAGCGATTTCTTAATCGGCGCTTGCGCTGCGTGGGGAGTGTGCTTGTTACGTGAGTTGCGTTTCCGCTCTGCTGGACATGTCTGTAATGTCGGGGGTGTGACTGTGCATGAGATCCCGGCCACCGGTTCGGCCCAAGTCCATGTGCTCCACGACGGGTACGTGGGGCTCGATGGCGACGACGGACGGGTCAGCGGAACGGTCACCCTGATCGTGGATTCACCCGCGGTGATCGTGGTCGATCCTGGCATGGTCGCGTCGCGTTCCGGGCTGCTGGCAGCCCTGGGCTCGTACGGCTTCGAGCCGTCCGGCGTAACGGACGTGGTGTTCAGCCACCATCACCCGGATCACACGGTCAACGCGGCGCTGTTTCCCGCCGCGCGGATCCACGACCACTGGGCGGTGTACGAGGGAGACCGCTGGACGGACAGGGATGCCGACGGCGTGCTGCTCGGCCCGTCGGTCCGGCTGCTGCGCACTCCCGGGCACACCGCGGAGGACATCTCGACGGCCGCCGCAACGGCCGGCGGGGTATACGTCTGTACTCATGCCTGGTGGAGCGAGGACGGACCGGAGAACGACCCGCTCGCCACGGACCCCGCGGCCCTGAAGAAGAGCCGCGAGCTCCTGCTGTCATTCGCGACCGTGATCATTCCGGGGCACGGCACGCCGTTCGACGCGGGTGCGCTGCGGTGAGGCGCACGATCGCGGTGCGGTGTAACGACCCGGCGGGGGGCGGCGTTTCGGCGTATGAGGCCTTATCCTCGCGCGAAGTCCCGGCCTGGCCCCGTGGGCCGGGACTTGCGCTGTCCCCTGGGCCCCGCCAGAACGTCGGTGCCGATCGCGTCTGAAACGACGAGCCACGCGTGGCTGACTGGCCGTTGACCTCCGACCTCGGCCCGCTTGGCGCGCTGCCTACCGCACCGCGCCTCGCTCGCGGCTTCATCGGCGTCGTGCTCACCGCCTGGGGGCTGACCGGGCTTGCCGACGTCACCGAGCTGCTCGTCAGCGAGCTCACCGCCAACGTCGTCAGGGCGTCGACCGGACCCGACGGAAACCCCCGTTACGACAACGAGGGGAAGCTGCCGCTGCTGTGGGTGCGCCTGCTTTCCGACCACTTCCGGATCATGGTGGAGGTCTGGGACAACCTGCCCCCGGCGATCGGCACGCCAGTGGTCCGCCATCCGGGCCCGGACGAGGAATCCGGCCGCGGCCTGGAGATGATCGACGCGCTTTCCGAGGACTGGGGCTGGGAAAGCGTCCCGGGCTGGAAGGGCAAGCGCGTCT
>NZ_JBARCR010001224.1:0-4198 GCF_049794275.1 Trebonia sp. | reverse complement strand
CGCAAGGAGCTGCTGGCGAAGGAGAAGAACCTGACCAGGCAGCACGACGCGCTCAGCACCGAACGCCGGAACCTGCCCATGATCGAGATCGTGAAGGACTACCAGTTCGACGGCCCGGACGGCAGAGTGCGCCTCATCGACCTCTTCGAGAACCGTCCCCAGCTCATGATCTACCACTTCATGTTCCACCCGGAGTGGGAGGAAGGCTGCTCCAGCTGCAGCGCCGGCACCGACGAGCTGTCGCCCGGCTTCCTCGAGCACCTCCACGTCCGGGACACCACGTACGCGATGGTGTCAAGGGCGCCGCTGGATAAGCTCCAGAGCTGGAAAGCCAGGAAGGGGTGGGAGCTGCCCTGGTACTCGTCCTCCGGGTCCGACTTCAACTACGACTTCGGCGTCACGATCGACGCCTCCCGCGGCTTCGGCGAGTACAACTACCGCTCTCTCGATGAGTACGCGGCCGCGGGCCAGGAGAGCATGAAGACGGCCGACCAGCCCTACGACATGCCTGGCCTGAGCTGCTTCCTCCAGGCGGACGGCCGCGTGTTCCACACGTACTCCCAGTACGCCAGGGGACTGGAGTCCACCGGGGGCTCCTATTACTTCCTCGACCTCACCGCTCTCGGACGGCAAGAGGAGTGGGAGGAGCCTAAGGACCGCACCGAGTCTGCCAGGTCGGCTACCCCCGACTTCGCATCGTGACTTAAATCCCTGCCGTAGATGGCCCTATGCCAGGGCCAGGATGATGGACTCGCCGGTCTCGGACTCACCCGTGCTCAGGTTCTCGATCAGGGTGACGGTGGCGGCGACTGTCCGCAAGACGTCCGAGGCGTCAAGCTGGTGCGGCAGGGGAAGTGGCACGATCCGTGACTCTGGCACGGCTGCGCCGTCGGCGAGGGCAAGCGCGACAGCTCTTATCGCCGCTGCCTCGGACGGGCCGGGAGACTGATGCGTCCCGTACATCGGCACGCAGGCGTCCGCCAGGCGGCGGAACCCCGTTACCCGGTTCTCGTCGGGAGCCCCATCGCCTTCGCGGGACTCGGCTGCCTCCAGCTCACGGAGTGCGTCGGTAAGCGGATAGGCCAGGGCTGCTCTGAGCTGCGTGGTCTCGCGAATCCCCGCCCGCAGCGAAAGCGCGCGTGCGAATGCCAGGTAAAGGTCGCCAGGCAGCGGGCGGGCGCCCCAGCTCGGATGCGATATCTCGGCCAGTACCTGAAGCAGGATGCGAGCGAGCCTTCCGTCAGCGATCCACCGCAGGGAGAGCCCCAGGACTCCGGGGAGCGGGAGCGCCGGGTCGAGGGTGCGGACACTGGTGAGGCCGAAGAGGCGCGTGAGGTCAGGATCTGAGTCGCCGGCGATGCGACGGGCGAGCATGTCCGCTCGCTCGAGCTCGCCCGCGTGAGCGCGGGCACGGTCGATGGCGTCATCGATGTCGAAGTCGTAGTCGAAGGCGCTGAGGACGCTCCGATCGGCATCGATGGCGTCGACGAGCTCGACGGCGCGGGTGCGGGCGAGGCTGATGGCACTGGTGAGGTCGCGGGCGATGGAGTGGGCCAGGTCGCGAGCACCATCGAGATCGAGGGCGTGGATGAGGTAGGGGTCGGCCGCGCATGTCTGGGTGATCGCGTCGGCACGGGTGAGGTCGAGGGCGTCGGCATAGGTGAGGACGATGGCGCGGGCGTGCGCATGCATGAGGTCGACTGCCTGCCCGCCAGACCTGGCGCGAGCGGCGAGGTCGTCGGCGAGAGCGCCGCTGAGGGCACGAACGTCGACAAGGTCGCGGATGATGTTGACGAACACGTTGAGGACTGCCGCGGTGAGTACCTGAGGCACGATGGCGGTCTTCTCGGCGTCGACGGCGATTGCCTGCCGCAGCGTGGTGCCGCTCAGCTCGTGCGGATGGGGCTGCCCAGGACGAAGCCACAGTTCCGGGCCCGGCTGAGTCCACGCACCCGTCACGGAGGCAGGGAGCTGGCCGCTCAGTGCGCTGGCGATGGCCTCTTCCTGAAGCTCTTCGTGACGCGGGAGCCTGACCTCGATGCCCGCGGCGGTCGCGGTAACCGAGTTCAGCCACCGAACGAAGGCTTGTGCCTCGGTTCCCCAGGACCCGGTGGCAGGCTGGTCGGCGCGGGGATCGCACGGACTGTCAGGCCGGGGCGCCTGGGTGTCGGCCAGGAAGAGCCAGTACAGGTCTGCGGGGACGGGCTGGGCGCAGATCCTGGTCCCGGCGGCGGTGGTGAGGGTCTGGCGCGTGAGGCGCGTGGCCGTGACGCCGGCGATCAGCCGCCGGTGCTCGGCTGAGCAGTCCGGCTCGAATGCCCGCTGGCGCTCAAGGTCGAGGCGCTGGCGCAGGTCAGGATCCATTTCGGTGCTGGCTTCGCCGCAGTCGAAGGCCAGGGTGAGAGCAGGGATCGTGGGGTTGTCCAGGCAGGCGCTGACGATGAGACTGGCGTCGGCGGTCGCCGCGTACAGCAGGATGGTCTCGCGCCACCAGGGGTCGCTCACATTGCCGGCGAGGCGCTTCACATGATCGGGGCTGGTGCTGACGTGCCGGGCTGCCAGGTACTCCTGGAAGGTCAGGTGCGCGAAGGAGTACCTGCCTGCGGGCGCTTCGATCAGCAGGCCGTTGCGCGCGACCTCGTCGAGGAACGCTTCACCAGTGACCGACGAGGGGAAGCGTTCCAGCTGGGGCCTGAGGATTTCCAGGACGCGGTCGGCGGGGAGGCTGCTGACGTGCTCGCGCATCATCTGGTAGGCGAGCGCGGCCAGGAGCGCCTGTTTAACGGACCAGGACAGCAGCGCGGGGAAGTCCTTGGACTGATCACGACGCGAAAGCAGGACGTGGCAGATCTCCCCGTAGAGGTCGGCGCGGCTGTCCGGCAGTGCGCCACGGTACCGGTGTGCCGTGGCGATCATCGTCAGCAGCAGTGGATTGGCCGCCAGGTCGCGCAGTGCCGGATGCTGCGCTAGGCGGGTGGTGAGCCTGGCAACGGACTCGCGGGCTCGTATTCGGACGGCAGGCTGTGCGCTCCTGCCAGAGCCGCCGGTCGCGTGCCGCTCGGCGGCCAGGTACCAGCGGTCCAGAAAGAGCTGGACCTGATCCGCCGTGAACGGCCGGACCATGAAGACATCGGCCTGAGCGGGCAGCGGGCCGGGGATGCCGTGGACCCTGGAAGTGACCACGAAGTGGTTGCCCGGGTGAGCGGCGATCTGGCGCTCGACCCAATCGGCCACAGTGAGGCGGTCGTAGACGTGCGCAACCTCATCAAGGCCATCGAGCAGGACCATGCACTGGCCGCGGCGGAGCTGGCGCTCCCACCAGCCGCGTGGTTCCTTACCCGGTCCGGCGCCGGCCATGTCTCGTACGACGTCGGGCAGCGAGATCGCTGGATCGGCGACGATCAACTCGGCGTGCCTGCGCAGCGCGAGCAGGATGGGGACGCGCCGCTGGCCCCGGCGTCCGGGCCCGGCCAGCTGGGCGCTGCGGCGGGCCGCGTGGGCGAGCAGGGTGCTCTTCCCGCTTCCCGGCTGGCCGAGCAGCGCGAGGACCACGGGCGAGCGGCGATCGAGAAGCTCGGTGATCGAATGCCTTTTGGAGGCGTCGTCGGCTGCCTGGCTGAGCGGGGCGCCTGACGCCTGGTACGCGGCCCGGCTGACCAGCGCGACGTCGACGTAGAGCTCGCCCAGTTCCGGGATGTGATCACCGCCGGTCGCGAGGTCCTGCACGTCGATGTACGTAAGCGAGTCGAGAACCCACCGCCGGTACCTATAGCCGTAGCCGCGAACGGTCGATGCCTGCACCCAGCTAAGTTAGCCCATCGCGCACGCCGGGCAGCGGGCAGGTCATCGCTGTTCCTTCCGGCCCGGCGGGGTCTAGACGGCGGCTTCTCCGCCGCGGGCCGGCGCCCGGCGGACTGCTTTGTTGACTCCCGGCCGCTTTGTTGACGCCGTGACCACATCTAATCGTTTCAACGGCTTGAAAATGGTCACCACATCAACAAAGCCGGCGGGAGTGGCGGATCTGCTCGGGCTGCACCCTGCGGTCCTCGACGCGAGCTGACGGCCCGGGTACTTTCAGGCCATGACAACCCAGCAGGAAAAGGCGGAACGGTTCCTCGAGCTGCACCGCCCGGGGGATCCGCTGCTGTTGCCCAACCCGTGGGACCAGGGATCGGCGAAGCTGCTCGCCGCCATGGGC
>NZ_JBARCR010001223.1:0-4829 GCF_049794275.1 Trebonia sp. | reverse complement strand
CGACGCGGCAGGAGCCGCGGGAGCAGCGGGAGCAGCGGGCGCGGCGAGCGACCAGACAAGCAGCGCGAGACAACAGGCGATCGCGGTCGCCCCCACGGCCGCCAGCCAGCCAGCCCTCCGCCATCGCACATTCCAGTGTCGGTGACCGGCGAAGCCGCCGGCAACGACACCCGCTCTAACGACTGGTTAAGATTCCGGTCATGGACTACCTGTACGCGGCCGTCATCTTCGTCTTCATAGTGACGGTCCTCGTCGTGCTGTGGAAGCGCGAGCACCCGAAAAAGAACTAGCGTGCAGGACTGGCCCGCGCGGCGCTGATTACCAATTCATTAAGCGCCGCCCGCGGCGACTTGCTCCTTCGTAGGGTCACTTCTAACGGTGGCCGATTCTGCGATGGGAACTCAGATGCGCCCGAGCCGACACCTGACAGCCGCGCCGCGTCTCCGTCTCAGGACGGCGGCGCCAATGGCCGCGCTGTCCGCCGCGCTGTGCCTGGCCGCCGTCGCGTGCCGCGGCCCGGCGGCGTCCGCCGGCACCGCCTACGGCACCACCTCGGCCGCCGCGCCGACGACGATGACCCCTATGTCTCCCGCGAAGGACCTGCTCACGGTTCGCAAGACGGGCGCCGGCTACGTGCTCGCCACGAGCACAGGGCGGACCATCTACTGGTACTCAGTCGACACCAAGGGCAGCGGGAAATCTACGTGCACCGGCACCTGCCTCGCCGCCTGGCCCGCGGTCACCGGCGCTCCCGTGGCGGCGCCCGGCGTGCAGCTGGCCGGCAAGCTCGGCACGATCACCAGGCCCGGCGGTGTGGTGCAGGCCACCTACAACGGGTACCCGCTGTACACCTACGCGCAGGACATGGCACCCGGCCAGACGACAGGCAACGGGGTCACGGGAGCGTGGCACGTGATCACCGGAGCCGTGCTGTCCCCGTCCCCGGCCAGCGCGGCCGCGGCATCCCTGCGCGACGCGTCACCCGCCGCGAGCGCGACGCCCACCGGCACGGCCTCCGGGTATGGCGGCGGCGGCTACTGAGGTCGCCAGCCTAAGTGATGAGAGCCGTTAACTTGGGTAACAGTTCCGTGTGACGACGCCAGGTGATTCGTCCGTCACGCCCTCGCGGGCGGCGGCGACGGCAGGGACGACCGGGACGGCGACGGCCGCAGGCGGGGCGCCCGACGAGGCACACGGCCGCCGGCTCCTCGTCATCTACATCGCACTGATGCTCGCGCTGCTGCTGGCCTCCCTCGACCAGACGATCGTGTCGACCGCGCTGCCCACGATCGTCAGCGACCTCGGCGGGCTGAGCCACCTGTCCTGGGTGGTCACCGCGTACCTGCTGGCCAGCACCGCGACCACCCAGGTGTGGGGCAAGCTCGGCGACCAGTACGGCCGCAAGTACCTGTTCCTGGGCGCGATCGTGATCTTCCTCATCGGGTCCGCTCTCTGCGGCCAGTCCCGGAACATGGGTGAGCTCATCGCCTTCCGCGCCGTCCAGGGCGTCGGCGGCGGGGGCCTCATCGTGCTGACCCAGGCGATCATCGGCGACATCGTGCCCGCCAGGGAGCGGGGCAAGTACCAGGGCGCGTTCGGCGCGGTGTTCGGGGTCTCGAGCGTCATCGGGCCCCTGCTCGGCGGCTTCTTCGTCGACAACCTGAGCTGGCGCTGGGTGTTCTACATCAACCTGCCGATCGGCGTGCTCGCGCTCATCGTGATCAGCATCGTTCTCCCGGCTACCTCGAGGCGGCGGCAGCACAAGATCGACTACCTGGGTGCGACGCTGCTCGCCGGGTTCGCCGTCAGCGTCGTGCTCGCGACCTCCTGGGGCGGCACGACCTACCCGTGGGATTCCGGGGTGATCATCGGCCTGTTCGCCGCCTCGGCCGTCATGCTGTTCCTGTGGTACCTGTCGGCGCGGCGGGCCGCCGAGCCCGTGCTGCCGCTGCGGCTGTTCCGCAACTCGGTGTTCACGATCGCCTCCTCGATCAGCCTGGCGGCCGGCTTCGCGATGTTCGGCGCGCTGTCCTTCCTGCCGCTGTTCCTCCAGGTGGTGCACGGCGTCTCGCCGACGATCTCCGGGGTGTACCTGCTCCCGATGGTGCTCGGCCTGCTGCTGACCTCGGTGGGCAGCGGGCAGCTCATCGCGCGGACCGGCAGGTACAAGATTTATCCGATCATCGGCACGTTCGTGATGGCCATCGCGCTGTTCCTGCTGTCCACGCTGGACGAGAACACGGCGACGTGGGTCTTGAACGTGTACTTCTTCCTGCTCGGGTTCAGCCTCGGCCTGATCCTGCAGGTGCTCGTCATCGCGGTGCAGAACAGCGTCGACTACGCCGACCTCGGCACCGCCACCGCGGGCGTGACGTTCTTCCGGTCGATTGGCGGCGCGTTCGGTACCGCGGTGTTCGGCGCGATCTTCACTAACCAGCTAGTGCACAACCTCGGCAGCGCGCTGCACGGCATCCCCCTGCCGCCCGGGTTCAGCGTTGCGGCCATCGAGTCCAACAGGCACCTGCTCACCCAGCTCCCGGCGGCCGTGCAGCACGACATCCTGCACGCCTACAGCATCTCGCTGCACCCGGTCTTCCTCACCGCTGTGCCGATCGCGCTCGTGGCGTTCGTGCTCTCCTGGTTCCTGCGCGAGGTGCCGCTGCGCACCGCGGCGGGCGAGACCCTGCGCAACCAGGCGAACGCCATCGACATCGGCGAGGGGATCGGCGCGGCACCGACCCAGCGGTCGTCGGCGGAGGAGGTGGAACGCGTGCTGACCCGCCTATCAGGCACCGAGCTGCGCCGCTTCGGCTACGCCCGGCTCGCCCGCGCGGCGGGGCTCGACCTGACCGGCGGCGCCGCCTGGATCCTGACCCGGCTCGGCAGACAGGGCGCGACACCGGGCCCGGAGCTCGCCGCGCAGGCCGGCGTCACTGTCGAAGAGGGCCACCCCAATGCCCAGCTGCTCGTCGACAAGGGCCTGATGACCCGGACCGACGGCGTGCTCGCGCTGACCCCCGACGGGCAGCGGGTTGCGGACAAGCTCTACGCCGCACAGCACGACTGGCTGTGCCATCAGCTGGCCGGCTGGTCGCCGGAGCAGCAGGCCGAACTCCAGCCCGTCCTCGCCAGGCTCTCCCACGCCATGCTGGGTGACGAGGCCGACCGCCACCTAGCGGTAGAAGACCGTCCCCTAGTGGATACGTCGACCCCACCCGGACACTAGCGCCGCGCCCCTCCCCGGCTCTCGCCCCGTATCCCGCGCCCCACAGCAGCCCCTACTGTCACGGCGTCTCACATTCTGGACGCCTCCGATCCACTTAGGGCGCGAAAGTGACCTAAGAGCTAGGGCAAAACGGACATAAAACGGCACGATTGCGCCCTAAGTGCTTCTGTCAGCCCTCCAGGTCGGCGTCGGCCAGCGCGCGGGCGGTGTCGTCCGGGTTCGTTAGCAGAGTCGCCAGCACGTGGCGGCCTTGCCAGCGGCCAGCCGCCCACGCCAGTGCGCAGGCTAGGCCCTGGGGAGTGGCGGCGTGGATCATGCCGTCGCGGTAGCGCCAGGGGATCTCCACGCCGTCGACGACGAGTTTGTCGTGGGACTGGTAGGTCTCCGGGGCATGGGCAAGGACCGACCTGACGATCTCTGGGACCGGATGGAGTTCGCCGCTGGACTCGACGACCCCGGGGGCTTCCTCGGATGCCAGGGGGAGGTCGAGGAGGTCGGCTAGATGGGATGCCAAGGTGTGCGGACCAAGCACGAGGGGCTGGTCCGCGACTAGCGGCCAGAGGTCCGGGGCGTCGAGGATCAGGACGTCGTCGGCGTTGGCGACGACGATTTCGGTGCCGCGGATCGCGCGGATCTTGTCCGGGGGAGTGACGTCGTCCGGGGTGAGGTCCGCGGTTGCCAGCGCTGACCAGAGGGCGCGGAGCTGGGGCCGTGAGACCGGTCGCGCCTCGTCGGCCAGCCTGGTGAGGAGCTCGTCGGGGCCGCCTGGTTCGGTGAGGAGGCCGGCGAGGGAGGTGCGGACGCCGAGGGCGCGGGCGATCGCCGGGTCGGCCAGGACGCCGGAGGGGGCAGCGGCCAGGTCGTCGTAGAGGCCCGCGAGCAGCGGATCGGAATCCGCGGCGCGCAGGCCGGCCGGGCGGCGGCCGGCCAGCGTCACGTGACGGCGCAGCCACCAGGCCGTGTAGGACGGGACGTCGGCGTGGCGGCCGTCAGCGAGGCGGACCCGGACCGGCTCGACGAGCGCCGCTCGCAGCGGCGGGCGAGCCAGCAGGTCCAGGGCCCGCGGCCAGCGGTCCTGGTCGACGAACTCGAGGTCACGGACGGCCGCGAACTCGACCGCGATCGGCGGCACGGCCGCCGCCCCGGCCGTCACCCGCGGCAGCAGGGCGAGGACCTGCTCCGCCCACTCGCCGGCCTCGTCCAGGTCGAGGTCGGGGTCGGCCAGGTCGATGTCGTGCGCGGTCAGCAGGTCGAATGACGACAGCACGCCCGCCGCCTCGAGCGTCGCCGCGCCGTATCGCTCCAGCATCTCCGGATCGATCACGCCGAACGGCGCGTCCGCCGCCGCCACCCCGGCCAGCGGCCCGTCCGGCAGGAGCAGCTCGCCCGCCGGGACCCACTCGCCGCTGGTGTCACGCAACGCCAGGTCCGTCAGCCACGGGTACTCGCCCCGTTCGGCGCTGGCTGCGGAGAGCAGGCCCAGCACGGCGTCGGCAACCCGCTCGGGTCCGTCATCGTCGTAGCCGGCCTCGGCCGCCGAGTCGTAGGAGTTCGCCACCGCCGCCCGCGTCGCCGGGTCGGCCAGCACGCTTCGGGGCGTCGC
>NZ_JBARCR010001222.1:0-1584 GCF_049794275.1 Trebonia sp. | reverse complement strand
GCACCGGACGGCGGCGTGACGGCGCCGTGACGCCAGCGCGACGGCCCTTCACCCCGTGCACGGGCGGCGCCCCAGGCGGAGCCGCGCCAGGACCCGGCGCCTTCCCCGGTCCCGGAGCCGGTGGAGGAGGATTCGCCCGGATAATTTGGGTAGGTACCTCCCGCAGGCGGACGTTGGCAGAAACGGGAGGCAGTGCCACGGGCGCCACGGGCGGCAACGCTGAGGCATTTCCACTCGCCGGACCGTTGTCTGTCACGGCGCCGAAGACGCATGCATCCTGGCTGGACCCCCAGTGGGAAGTGGCCGCCTACTGGGCCTTCGCCGTCTACGCGGCCATCGTCATCCTGGTCGCCAGGGGCGACGACGCGATCTGGGCGGCGTGGGCGGTGCCCGCCTACGGCGTCGCGGCGGTGATGGTCTCCAGACCGCGGTCGCGCACGTGGGGCATCGCGCTGCTGACGGCCGCGTTCGCGGTCGGCGCGCCGCTGCTGCTCATGCTCGCCCAGGGCGACCTGGCCGCGGGGATGGCGGTGATCGAGCGGTCCGCGACGCTGCTGGTGCGGGACGGCACGCCGTACCTGCCCGCGCACCAGTTGTCGTCCTGGCTGGCCTACGACCCCTACCTGCCCGCCATGGCGCTGTTCGGCCTGCCGAGCGCCTCGGGATTGCAGGGCGCGCCCGGCGATCCGCGGGTATGGCTGGTGCTGGTTACCGTCGCGGCGCTCGCTGCCGGGCTCGGTGTCCTGCTGCCGCACTCGGTGCGGCGCTGCGCGGACTGCCGGCGCGACCTGCTGCGGGCCACGGCGTTCGCGGTCGCCTGCCCGGTGCTGGCGCTGAACCTGGCGGTGACCACGACCGACCCGCCCGTGCTGGCCCTGATGCTGCTGGCGCTGAGTCTCATCAGCTACCCGGAACGCGTGGTGCCCGCCGCGGCCGCGCTCGGTCTCGCCTGCGCGATGAAGCCGACCGCGTGGCTCGCGATCCCGGTGCTCGCCGCGATGGTGCGCAGCAGGGACGGCACCCGGTCGGCGGTCGTGTTCACCGGCACGGCGCTGGCGTTCGTCACCGCGGCCACGCTGCCCGCGGTGATCGCCAGCCCGGTCGCGATGGTGCAGAACACGGTGCTGTTCCCGCTCGACCTGGCCCGCCATCTCACCCCGGCGGCATCCTTGACGCCCGGCGACCTGCTGGCGCGCCTCGGTCCGGCCGGCCACACGATCGCGGTCGCGCTGCTGCTGATCGCAGGGCTCGCCGTGGCCGTCTCGCTCATCGTCAGGCCGCCACGCGACCTGCGCGCGGCGACGTGGCGGCTGGCGATCGGCCTGGCCCTGATGTTCGCCCTCGGCCCGGCCGAGCGCTTCGGCTACTTCATCTACCCGCTGGGCCTGGCCGGCTGGCTGCTGCTGACCCGCCGCCAGCCCGCGGCCGGTTCAGGTGCCCGCGGTCTGTGGTTCCTTGTCAGGGGCGAACAGCAGCAGCCACCCGATGTTGAAGTTCACGAAGATCAGCACGGTGAGCAGCACGGCCTCCGTGCGGAGCAGGTCCGCCCCGCCGATGATCGCCAGCACCGCGACGATCACGTAG
>NZ_JBARCR010001221.1:0-3722 GCF_049794275.1 Trebonia sp. | reverse complement strand
TCGATCGCCAGCGCCCGCGCGAGCGCGACGCGCTGCTGCTGGCCGCCGGACAGCTGGTGCGGGTACTGGGCCGCCTGGGCGGACAGGCCGACCATGTCGAGCAGCTCGGCGGCCTTCCTGCGGCGCTGCGCGGCGGCGGTCTTCCGCATGCGCAGCCCGAAGCCGACATTGTCCAGCGCGCTCATGTTCGGGAACAGGCTGTAGCTCTGGAACACCATGCCCATGTCCCGCTTCGCGGCGGGCACTCCGGACACGTCCTTGCCGTTCACCAGCACCTCGCCAGAGTCGGCGAATTCGAACCCGGCGACGATCCGCAGCGCGGTCGTCTTGCCGCACCCGGACGGGCCGAGCAGGGCGATGAGCTCTCCGGGGGCGATGTCGAGCGACATGCCGTCGAGGGCCTTGGTCGCGCCGAACGCCCTGGTCAGGTTCCGCAGCGACACGGGCGTGCCTTCCGCGGAACCGCTGGCCGCGGCGGGCGGCGCGTAGACCCCGGCCGTGGCGCCGGTCTCGTTGGCCTTGGCAGTCATCAGTTTCCTATCGTCTGTTGGGGAGCCACGGTGAAGAGCGTCACCTCGCCGCCGCCAGTGCGGCGGGACTGGCGGGTGGCGATGACCGTGATCAGCATCAGGAAGACCCAGGTCACGAACAGCGCGAAGATCGAGGCGGCGACCGAGATCTGCGCGTTCTCCTGATCGAACAGCACGATCCATACCGGGAACGTCTGCTTCAGGTCGAGGCTGGCCATGGTGAACTCGCCGAGCACCAGGGCGACGATCAGGATGGTCGCCGCGGTCACCGCGGTGCGCATGTTCGGCAGGATGACCCGCCACATCGTGGACAGCCACCCGGCGCCAAGCGAGCCCGCCGCCTCGGTGAGCGTCTTGACGTCGATCGCCCGCAGGCCCGCGTCGAGGGCCCGGTAGGCGAACGGCATCGCGAGGATCACGTACTCGAGGGCGAGCAGCCATACGCTGGCCCGCAGGGCCAGCGGCATCACCTGCAGCACGCCGATGATGAGCACGACAGGGGGGATGACGATCGGCAGGATCGTGACGCCCTCGAGGAGCCGGCGCAGCCCCGGCATCCGCAGGTGCACGTAAACCGTGGTGGGGATCATCAGCAGCATGGAGACGATCCAGGTCACCGCGGCCAGCCTGATCGACAGCCACAGCGACGAGCCGAATCCCGGCGTGGTGAAGACATCCTTGAAACCCGACAGGCCCGCGAACCGGAGCGCGGCGTACAGCGGCACCACGAAGTAGACGCCGGCGATGAGCAGGATCACCCACCGCCAGATGGCCGGACGGTCCTGCGGCCTGCGCCGCTTCTTGCTGTTATCAGGCGATATAGCCTGTCCGGCCGCGGCCGGCGTTAGCGTAGCCATTTCGCCGCCCTTCGCTGGAACAGAACGTAGAAGACCATCAGGATCGCGATGATGACGACCATGCCGAGGGACAGGGCCTTGCCGACGTTCTCCTGGCCGGCGAGCACATTCCCGTTGAGGAACGTGCCGATCTGGATGGAGGTCAGCGGGATCGTCCCGGTGGTCAGCGCCTCCGCGGTGGCGTAGGCGGCGAGCGCCGAGCCGAACAGCACTATCAGGCAGGACATGAACGACGGCAGCAGCACCGGGCCGCCGACGTACCGCCAGTACTGCCAGGACCGCGCGCCCATGTTCTCCGCCGCTTCGCGCCACGCCGGGCGGAGGCCCTCGAGCGCGGGCAGGATGATCAGCACCATCAGGGGGATCTGGAAGTACATGTAGACCAGGGCGACGCCGGACAGATCGTACAGGCTGAAGCCCAAGTTGTAGATGTTCAGCCCGAGGTCACTCAGCCAGCCGGTGACGAGGGCGGACGATCCGAGCGAGGCGATGAACAGGAAGGCCAGCGGGACGCCGCCGAAGTTGGCGAACACGCCGGACGCGGTGATCACCACCCGGCGCAGCGAGGCGGCGCCGCGGCCTCGCGCGGTGAAGATCGCGTAGGCGATGAGCAGCCCGAACACTCCGGGGATCACGGAGGCGATCAGCGACAGGATCACTGACTGCTGGAACCCGTGAAGGTAGGAGCCGTGCACGGCGGTGTTCACGTTGGACCACGTGAACGCGTTGGTCTGCGGGTTCTGGAAGGCGCCGATGACGATCGCGACCACCGGGACTATCAGGAAGATCGCGATGTAAGCGAGGAAAGGAATGATGCCCGCGTACCTGGCGAGGCTGCGCACCGGCTTGGGCGCGTTGCGCAACGAGAGGAAGCGGCGAACCCCGGGGTCCGTGTCGGACCCCGGGGTCGTGACCACATCGGTCATGTCAGCCATGTCAGCCGGAGACAGACGGCCATTGCTGGGCGACGACATTACCTGCCGTGGTCTGCTGTGCCGAGGTCGGCAGCTGCAGGGTCGAGCTACTGCCTGGCACGGACGGCAGCGCGTCGTACGCGGTCTTGTTGACCGTGCCCGCGGCGACCATGGCGCTCAGCGTGATCGGGCGGGTCGAGCCCGCGAGGAAGAGGTTCTGGCCTTCGGTCGAGTACAGGTACTCCTCCCACAGCCGGGCGGCGGCGGGGTCGGGCGCGGTCGCGCTGATCGCCTGGTAGTAGTAGCCGGCGTACACGCCGTCCGACGGGATCACGATCTTGAGGTTCTTGACCACCGGCTTGACCTCAGAGTTCAGCAGGTAGTCCCACCAGATCAGGATCGGGGTCTGGCCCGACTGCACCGTGGCCGGGGTGCCCTCGACCGGCACGAAGTTGCCGGCCGCCTTGAGGTCCTTGAAGTAGGTGACGCCGGGGGCGATGTCGGCCAGCGAGCCGCCGTTCGCCAGGGCCGCGGCGTAGACGGCGGCGAACGCGGACCCGGTCTGGGTCGGGTTGCCGTCGATCGCGACCTGGTTCTTGTACGAGCCGGTGAGCAGCGACTTGAACGAGGTCGGCGCGACCTTCACCTTGGACGGGTCGTAGCCGATGGCCACGTAGCCGCCGTAGTCGGCGTAGTACTGGCCGGTGGCCTCCTTGGCCGCGGCCGGGATGTCACTCCAGGTCGAGACCTGGTAGGGCGCCCAGTAACCGTCCTGCGCGCCGGTGACGGCGAACGAGCCGCCGACGTCAACGACGTCCGGGGCGCTGCTCTGGCCCTTGAGCTGCTTGACCGCGTTCAGCTCGTCCTGGCTGGAGCCCTCGGGGTTCGCGTCAGTGATCTTGATTCCGTACGTCTTGGTGAAGCCGGCCATGATCGCGCCGTAGTTGGCCCAGTTGGAAGGCAGCGTGATGACGTTCAGGTGCCCTTCCTTCTTGGCCTCGGCCACCAGCGCGCTCATGCCGCCGCAGGCGGCGGCCGAGTCGCACGTGGTGAAGTTCGCTGCGCTGGCGCTGCTACCGCCGCTGCTGCTTGTGTTCGCGGATGAGCTGCTCGAGCTGCTCGAGCTGCTGCACCCGGCGGCGAGCACTACCGTCCCGATCGCGGCGACGGTCGCCACGATCGCCCTCTTTGTACGCAAAGTCGTCCCTCCCACGCCGCCCCCCGGAGGTAAGCGGACCTTGTCATCTTGGCTAGACAAGTGCTCATGGTTGCGAACGACAGTTAACGGAAGGTTGCTGGATCATGGACCGCAGCCGTCCGTCTTGTCGCGATTTATCCCCTAATTCTCGATCGGGTTTAACCAGCTCAGTCCCGGTTCCGCAGGCCAGTCCCACCAGCCCCGCCAGTTCATGCTCACCGCA
>NZ_JBARCR010001220.1:0-6855 GCF_049794275.1 Trebonia sp. | reverse complement strand
TACCGCGGTCGTCCCGTACCCGCCGTGCACCATCAGCAGCGGCGTCCCCCCGCTGCCCCGGCTCTCCCAGTACACGTCAACCCCGTCGACCGGGGCATATCCGCTGACCACCTCACCCGCCATGGCTTCCTCCAGGTAACTAGCGGTACGGACTATCTATTGAGACGTTCAGCGGGCATCCCGCTCATCGCCGACGGCCGCCAGCCAGACAGGGTGGCAGCCGTTCCTACAGGGCCTGAATGGTCAAGGTCCCTGCATCGTCCCCTCCGATACCGAGCGGGGTACGGAAAGGGCCTGCCCCGTGTCCACTCTTGCTGTGACGTTCTCGCCCTGCAGTGTTTGAAGTGCTGAATCCTTCCCTGGCCCTCCGGGACGCCTCACCCGCGAGGGCGCGGCAGCCGGCCTGAGCCCGCTGATTTCATGATCACGAAAGAAAAGTGCGCGCATAGGAGATTTTTCCTTCGTGATCATGCTCAGCGCCGCGGCTGAGGTCTTGCCAGGCCCGGCCACCGTAGACTCCGGCCCCTCAACCTAATGTAGTCAGCCTTCGCGGTCGGCATCGTGGCCGGCATCCCGGTCCTTGTAGAGCAGCCCCAGTATCTCCAGGTAGAGCTGGTGGGGATACGGGACGGAATCAACCACTAGGCGCCCTGAGTCAAAGATGAGCGTCCCGTACCCGAGCAGCCGGCCCCCGATGGTCAGGGTCAGCCGGACGTCCTTGACCTCCGCCAACTGCCACTCCTGCGTTATGCCGGACCCGCTCACTAGGAAAATCCTGCGCGAGGTGATCACCAGATACCTGAACAGCCAGTCGACGGCCGTGTAGGCCAGGTTGCCGATGAGCACCAGCGTGATCAGCCAGGCCGCCACTGCCGCCGCACCCCGCAGTACTGGGCTGAGGGCGATGGCCAGCGACAGCGCCCCCAGCGTGGTGACCAGCGGCGGGATAAACCGGGCCGGGTGGACTCGCACGGTAATGACTTGCCGCTCGTCCGACAGCAGGTATCTCGACACGATCGGCGGCAGTGACGTGTCGGCAACGATTCTCATTCGCACCGCCGCCCGGCCGTCTGACATGGCGCCGTCCCGGTCACCTGACGCGGGTGAAGCGAGCCGCCGGAGCCCTGCGCGGGCGGCAGAGGGCACAGCGGCAACTTCGACTGCGTGTTAATCAAGGGGAATAGCGGTCGCTCCGACGCGACCACGGCTATCTGGCACATGGCGCGCGAGGAGACCTGGCTCGTGTGGTACTGGACCACCGTGCGGTCCTCGGCTAGCAGCACTTCGGTCCAGTCCTGGTCGCTGTCCAGCACGTATCCCGTCACGCTCTGATGCGTGGTGAGGGTGATCGTTTCCGCTGGCAGCCACGGCTGGGTAAGCAGGTTCGTGTAAAAGACATCGCTGGCCGGCAAGGGATACAGCCGGAACATGATCGGCACGATGGCGACCGTCGCGGCCAGCCCGACGCTGAGGGCGCTAGCCCTGATGCCGAACCCAATCAGTTCAAAGAGGAGCAAGAAAGCGGCGATTGCTGCCAGGACAAAGGACAGCACGTCCCAGCCCCCGCCGTGTGCGGCCTGCAAATCATGCTGTGCGATCGACAGGAAGGCCTTCCCGGTCAGGGCCGCCGGGGAAATCAGCAGCGCGGCTGCGAATGCCAGCAGGCTGGCGACCACCTGGTTAAGCCACAACAGCAGCAGCGCGATCCACGGCATCAGGATCGGCACAAGCGGAATGATGCTGCCGAGCAGGGTATTGACGTAACCAGCCGAGCGCAGAATAGCCAGGGCGGTATTCGAATTATAGTCGGAGACAATCATTAGCCTGGTCGCTGCGAGCAGAATCACCCCGACAGGCGACAAGAGCAGAGCGAGCGTGGTCGAACTCCGGATACGTCTCAGCACATTGTCACACCCCGCAACAAATTACGAACGGCACTGCCGCTCGCTAACAGCCCACCACCCCGCATAATACCGACGACGTGCGCGCTCGGTTAGGCAATTGGCGTCAATCAATCAAGCGCTGAATACCTTAGCGTGCGGCGCGGCTATTCTGCCGGAGGCGGCTCACTGTACGATCTGGCGCATGCGGGCCCCCTGGATCGTGACCTTGGTGTGCGGAGCGTCCGGGACATGCAAGTCATGCCTGGCGCGGCCGCTGGCCGAACGCTACGGTGTCCCGCTCGCCGAAGCCGACGACATCGTCACGGCCTTGCAGGCGATCACGACCCCAGAGCAGCAGCCGATCCTCCATTTCTGGGCGACGCACCCTCAGTTCAGGTCCTGGGCGCGGGAGCGGATCGCCGCGCGGCATTTCGAGGTGGCTGGCGCACTTCGCCCCGCATACGCGGCGGTCATCGCCGACCATGTGGAGTTCGCGGCGCCGGTGGTCTTCGAGGGCGATTACCTTCTCCCTGAACTGGCGGCGGAGGCAGGTCCCGCGGTGCGCGCGGTGGTGCTCGATGAGCAGGACGAGGATCAGATCACCGCTAACTACCTGCGACGCGAGCCCAGCGGGCAGCAGCGCGACCGCGCCCGGGTCAGTGCCCTGGTCAGCGCGGAGCTGGCCAGGCGGGCTCGACGCTGCGGCGTGCCGGTCGTCCCTGCCCGGCCCTGGGACGACGGCCTCGATCGCGTCGACAAGGCCCTGCGCGAGACCTGAAAGCGCGGCTACTCCGACGGAGGCGCCGTGAAGCCGTCGGCGCCCACCGTCACCTCGGCGGTCTGGGCCAGCTCGAACACCGGCTGCGGCTTGCCGTCCAGGTCCAGGACCGGCGACGCCTCTGAGTACCAGGACGGGATCACCGCGTTGCCCCAGAAGTCGCGGCGCCGCGGGTCGAGCACCGACCAGCGCAGCACCGGGTGGTCCGGGTCGCCGGTGTAGTAGTCGGATGTATAAATCTCGAGACGGTGCCCATCCGGGTCGCGCAGGTATACATAAAACGCGTTGGAGACACCATGCCTCCCGGGCCCGCGCTCGATGCACGATTCCAGCGACAGCGACCCGATGATGTCGCAGATCCGCAGCACCGAATGCGGCTCGTGCGCGAAGAAGCCCAGGTGGTGCAGCCGCGGCCCGGCGCCGCCGGTGAACGCCACGTCGTGCACGGTCTGCTTGCGGTACATCCAGGCGGCGTAGACGGTCTGGTTGTCCTCGATGGTCTCGGACAGCCCGAACCCGAGCCCGGCGTAGTACTCGTAGGCGCGCGGCACGTCGGGCACGCAGATGTTGAAGTGGTCAAGCCGCGCCACCTCGGCCCCGCGCCGCAGGTCGTACCGCTGCTGCAGCCGCTCCGGGTGCGCGGACCAGGCAAAGAACTCCACCAAAAAACCGAGGGGGTCCTCGACCCGCACGACCTCTCCGACGCCCCGTACCGTGCCCGCCGGCAGCCGTGCGGTCCGGCAGCCCAGGGCCGCGTAGTACGCCTCGGCCCTGGCCAGGTCACGATCCGACCGCACCCGGTACCCGAGCGCGCCGGCGGCGGCTTCCGGTCCGGACCTGACGATCAGGTTGTGGTGCGTGAGCTCGTCGTACCCCCGCAGGTACAACGCAGACGAGTCCTCATACGTCACGACGAATCCGAGCAGGTCGACCCAGAAGCGCCGGGCTTCCGCGAGGTCGGTCACGACCAGCGTCGCGTACGCCGACCGCACGATGTCCGGAGGGGGCAGCGAATCAGCCATCGTCACGCTCCAAACCGCGGCACGTGCGTGTCACCGAGCGCCACGTGCACGATCCTCGACTCGGTATAGAAATCGATCGAGTGCTGACCGCCCTCACGCCCGAGCCCGCTCGCCTTCACCCCGCCGAACGGGGTGCGCAAATCCCGCACGTTATGCGAGTTCACCCAGGTCATCCCGGCCTCGACCGCGGCGGCGACCCGGTGCGCGCGGCGCAGGTCGCAGGTCCACAGATAGGCCGCCAGCCCGTATCGGGTGTCGTTGGCCAGCGCCACCGCTTCGGCCTCATCATCGAACGGCGTCACGCACACCACCGGCCCGAAGATCTCCTCCTGGAAGATCCGCATCGACGGCGTCACGTCCGCGAACACCGTCGCCGCGAGGTAGTTCCCTGCTCCCAGTCCGGCTGGTCGTGAGCCGCCCGTCACCAGTCGCGCCCCTTCGCGCACGCCGAGCCGCACGTAGGACAGGACACGGTCGTAGTGCTCTGGGTGCACGAGCGCGCCGATCTCTGTCGCGGGGTCGGACGGGTCACCCACCTTGATCCGCTCGGCCCGCTCGCCGAGACGGGAGACCAGGGAGTCATACACGGTACGTTCCGCCAAAATCCTCGACCCCGCCGTGCAGCGCTCGCCGTTCAGCGAGAACACCCCGAACAGGGCGCTGTCCACCGCCAGGTCCAAGTCCGCGTCGGCGAAGATGACGCACGGCGACTTCCCGCCGAGCTCCATCGACAGCCCCTTCAGCGACGTGGCCGCCGACCGCATGATCGTCTGCCCGGTCGTGGTCTCGCCGGTGAACGAGATCAGCGGCGCGCCCGGGTGCATGACGAGCGCGGCCCCCGCGACCTCGCCAATGCCGTGCACGATGTTGAACACGCCGTCCGGCACGCCCGCCTCGGCCATGATCTCGGGGAGCAGCGACGCGGACAGCGGAGTCCATTCCGCCGGCTTGAGCACCACGGTGCACCCGGCGGCCAGCGCCGGGGCGAGCTTCCAGGACTCCAGCATGAACGGCGTGTTCCACGGCGTGATCAGCCCGGCGACGCCCCGGGGCTTGCGGAGGACGTATCCCAGCTGGGCAGGCGAACTAAAAGCGTCCTCATGCAGGGTCACCGCCATGTCCGCGAAGAACCGGAAGTTCTCCGCGGCCCGCGCCGCCTGCCCGCGGGCCTGGGTGACCGGCAGCCCGGTGTCGAACGTCTCCATGGCGGCGATCTGCTCGCCGCGCGCCTCGATGGCGTCGGCGATCCGGTTCAGCACCCGGGCCCGCGCCCGCGCCGTCATCGCCGGCCAGGGCCCGGTCTCGAACGCCGCCGTCGCCGCCTCGACCGCCCGGTCCACGTCCTCGGGGCCGCCGGCCGCCACCTGCGCGTACACCCGGTTGGTCACCGGCTCCGCGACCTCGAACGTCGCCCCGTCCACGCTGGGGAGGTGCTTCCCGCCGATGTAGTGCAGGATCTTTTCCGGAAGCACGGGGTTGCTCATCGTTCTTCTCCCGAACGTACGCGGCCGTCTGCGAACCGTCCCACCGGCCCGTCGAGCACGGGCAGCCCCTGCCGGAGCAGCTCGCGGACCTTCGCCTGACCCGGCTCCGTGAGCGGAACAAGCGGTGGCCGCACGTAGCCCGACCCGATGAGACCGGCCTGGGCGAGCACCCACTTGGCCGCCGCCGGGTTCGTCTCGGTGAAGATGACGTCGGTAACCGGATGCAAACCGAAGTGCAGCTCGCGTGCCTTGTCGAATTCGCCCGCTTCCCAGTGCTCGTACATCCGCGCCACCGCGCCCGGCGCCAGGTTGGCCGTTGCACTGACGAAGCCGGCCCCCCCGAGGGCGAGCAGTGGCAGGCAGAGCAGCTCGATCCCGGACCAGACGAGGGTGTCGCGGCCGGCCACGTGCAGCACCCGGGAGAAGTGCTCGAAGTCCCTGGTGGTCTCCTTGACCCCGACGATGTTGTGGTGCTTGCGCCGCAATCGCGCGACGGTTTCCGGCGCGATGTCGACGGCGGTGCGGGATGGCACGTTGTAGGCGATGACCGGCAGTCCGGGGAACTCGCTCGCGACCGCGCTGTACCAGGCGAACAGGCCCTCCTGGGTGGGCCGCGCGTAGTACGGCGTGATGATCAGCACCGCGTCCGCGCCCGCGTCGGCCGCGGCCGCGGTCAGCTCCAGCGTCTCGTCGAGCTTGGCCGACCCAGTCCCAGGGACGAAGGGCACCCGGTCATTGATCTCTTCGGCAGCCGCCCTGATCGCTGTCGCGCGTTCCGTCGTCGTCTGCGCCGACGGCTCGCCGGTGGACCCGCCGAGGGAGATGCCGTGCGACCCGGACTCGAGCTGCCAGCGGATCAGCGCGCGCAGCCCGTCGAGGTCGGGCGCGCCGTCGGCGGTGAACGGCGAGACGACCGGAGCGATGGAACCCCGGATCTGGGCGGGAGCGTTCCTAAATTTCACGTTCGGGGCTCCTCTCTCCCAGCCAGGCCTGGTACGCAGCCTGCCACTTCTTCCCGATCGGGTACAGCCCGTCGACGGACTGCCCCTTGGCGACCATCTCGGCGATGAACTGCTCTTGCAGCTCCTGTTCCGCGGCGTCGCGCGCGACGTCCATGGCCAGGTGGCGCGGCACCACGACGACGCCGTCCGCGTCGCCGGCGATGATGTCTCCCGGCTGCACGGCGACTCCGGCGCAGGCGATCGTGGTGTTGGTTTCCCAGGGGACGTGGCGTCTGCCGAGAACCGCCGGATGGACGGCGGCGAAATAAACAGGGATGTCGAGGTTCTTCAAGGCTTCGCTGTCGCGGATCGCGCCGTCGGTGATGATGCCCTTGGCGCCCCTGATCTGCGCGCGGAGCCCGAGGATGTCGCCGACGGTTCCCGCGGTCGGGTCGCCGCGCGCCTCGATGACCAGGATCTCGCCGGGCCTGACCTGCTCGACGGCCCGCTTCTGGGCGTTCATCCCGCCGCCGCTCAGTGTCCCCCCGTATTCGGCGAACAGGTCCTCGCGGAACGGCACGTAGCGCAGCGTCCTGGCGAATCCGGCCATCTTCGCGGCCGGCCGGGTGGTGTGCAGCCGGTCCAGGGTGACGGAGTTGTAGCCGCGCTTGCGCAGCTGCGCGGCGAGCGTGGCGGTCGCGACCGCGCCGACGGCCGCGAGCAGCTCGGCGGGGGAGTCGGTGGGAC
>NZ_JBARCR010001219.1:0-2524 GCF_049794275.1 Trebonia sp. | reverse complement strand
GAGCGGCCCGCGCCGTGCTTTGGTTTCTCGATGATCCGCGGGTTACTGATCCTGACGGGGAGTGGGCTGGCGCGGTGCGGGCGTGGACCGATGGGCGGATCCGCAAGGTGGTCAGGCGGGCGCGGGGGGCTGGCTGGGAACGGGCGTCGGCGCTTCCCGGGATCACGATTACCCAGGGGTCGGCGGAGATCCGTGTCTACCCGCCGGTCCCAGTCGATGAGTGGCCGCCCGACCTGGCCAGATTGCAGGTGGCTGGAACCGAGCTCGAGGACCCGGAACCGCCGCCGGCGGTTCAGGAGGGCACACCCGTATTGTGGGTCAACCCCGGCCTCCCGATGACCGCGGGAAAGGCGATGGCCCAGGTCGGCCACGCCGCGCAACTAGCCTGGATGCGTCTAGGCGCAAAGGACCGCTCGGACTGGCGAGACCGCGACTTCAACCTAGCCGTACGGCCGGCCCCAGCGGAACGCTGGCCGGACCTGGTATCCAGTGGCCTCCCTGTCGTCCAGGACGGCGGTTTCACCGAAGTCGCCCCAGGCTCCTGCACGGTAGTCGCCGACCTCCCGGCCTTGCACTCGCCTGCACGGTGAGGCGAGGCCGCCGGGGGAGATTCTCCGCGGTGTTCCGGAGGACTGGCCGCGGAAATCTCCCCCGAGGCCCTGCCGACAACCCGGCCCGGGGTGCTTTGCTTAGGCGCTATGGGTCGTCCGAGTCTTTTCGACTACATCATCGTCGGCGGCGGGTCGGCCGGCAGCGCCCTGGCGAACCGCTTGTCGGCGGACGCCACTACGAGAGTGCTCGTGCTCGAGGCGGGCCGGTCCGATTACGCCTGGGATCCGTTCATCCACATGCCGGGCGCGCTCACCTTTCCGATCGGCTCCCGGTTCTACGACTGGCAGTACGAGAGCGAGCCGGAGCCGTTCCTGAACGACCGCCGGATCTATCATGCCCGCGGCAAGGTGCTCGGCGGGTCGAGCAGCATCAACGGGATGATCTTCCAGCGCGGCAACCCGCTGGACTACGAGCGGTGGGCGGCCGACCCTGGCATGGCGGACTGGGACTACGCGCACTGCCTGCCGTACTTCAAGCGGATGGAGAACTGCCTGGCCGCGGAGGACACGGCGGACGAGGCCTTCCGCGGGTCTTCAGGGCCGCTCGTTCTCGAGCGCGGGCCGGCCGACAATCCGCTGTTTCAGGCCTTCTTTATCGCGGTGCAGCAGGCCGGGTACCCCCTCACGAGCGACGTGAACGGGTACCGGCAGGAGGGGTTCGCCGCCTTCGACAGGAACATTCACCACGGCCGCCGGCTGTCCGCGGCGCGCGCCTACCTGCACCCGGTCATGGACCGGCCGAACCTGCGGGTCGAGACCCGGGTGCAGGCCACCAGGATCCTCTTCGACGGGACGCGCGCGACCGGGGTGGAGTTCGCGCCGCTCGGCGCGACGGGGGCGCCTGGTTCCCGCCGCCAGGCACACGGCGGCGAGGTGATCGTGTGCGCCGGGGCGTTCGGCTCGCCGCAGTTGCTGCAGCTTTCCGGGGTGGGCAGCGCGACCGAACTGTCCGCGCTCGGCATCCCGGTCGTGGCAGACCTGCCGGGTGTCGGCGAGAACATGCAGGACCACCTGGAGGTGTACATCCAGTACGGGTCCAAGCTGCCGGTGTCGGTGGCACCCGCGCTCAAGTGGCGCAACCGGCCCCGGGTGGCCGCCGAGTGGTGGCTGCGCCACTCGGGCCCGGCCGCGACTAACCACTTCGAGGGCGGCGGATTCGCCAGGTCCAACGACTCGGTCGCCTACCCGAACCTGATGTTCCACTTCCTGCCGATCGCGGTCCGGTACGACGGGTCCGCCCCGGCCGGCGGGCACGGCTACCAGGTGCACATCGGGCCGATGTACTCCGACTCGCGCGGCACGGTCAAGATCGAGTCCGCGGACCCGTTCGCCAAGCCGGCGCTGCGGTTCAACTACCTGTCCACGCCGACCGACCGGCGGGAGTGGACCGAGGCGATCCAGATCGCCAGGAACATCCTGAACCAGTCGGCGTTCGACGAGTTCAACGCCGGGGAGCTGTCGCCGGGGCCGTCGGTGGCGACCGAAGAGGAGATCCTCGCGTGGGTCGCGCGGGACGCGGAGACCGCGCTGCACCCGTCCTGCACCTGCGCGATGGGGACCGGGCCGCTGGCGGTGACCGACCCGGCGTCGCTGCGCGTGCACGGCGTCTCCGGGCTGCGGGTCGTCGACGCGTCAGCCATGCCGTACGTCACCAACGGCAACATTTACGCTCCGGTGATGATGCTCGCGGAAAAGGCCGCCGACCTGATCATGGGCGCCGCTCCGCTGGCCGCGGAACCGATCCCGTTTTACCGGCACCAATCGGAGACGGCGACCGGTTAGCGGTTTCCCACATGATGGAACCAATGTGACAGACGGCACTTTATGTCTGGACAGTGCGGCGGTTATTTCCCCATGATCTTCGCATGACCGCACCCGATGACGACCCGCTGCCTGAGGCGGTTTCGCTCGTC
>NZ_JBARCR010001218.1:0-2257 GCF_049794275.1 Trebonia sp. | reverse complement strand
GACGGAGCGCCGCGCGTCGTCGAGGTCCCCCTCGGCATGCCGCTGAAGGCCCTGCTCAGTGACGTGCGGGCCGATCAGGCGGTGCTGATCGGCGGGTACCACGGCAGCTGGCTGCCGGCCACTGAGGCGGTGCGGCTGACGCTGGACAACCAGTCGCTCGCCGCGGCGGGCGCGCGGGTCGGGGCCGGGATCCTGTTGACCCCGCCGCCGGATCGGTGCGCGCTGATCGAGACGGCCGCGGTCGTTCGGTACCTGGCTCTTGAATCCGCCGGCCAGTGCGGACCGTGCCTGAACGGGCTGCCGCGGATGGCCGCCGCCCTCACCGAGATCGCCGTCGGCCGCCAGCGCGGGCAGACGCAGGCGGACGTGGAGCGGTGGGCCGGGCTGGTCACCGGGCGCGGCGCCTGCCACCACCCGGACGGTACGGCGCGGTTCGTGCGCAGCGCGCTGATCGCGTTCGCCGCCGAGGTCAGCCGGCACCAGCGGGGCCAGTGCACCGGGACGAGCAAGCGGCCGTTCCTGCCGATCCCGCACGGCTCGGCACGCACGGAAGAGGACTGGATGTGAGCGAGAAACTGCTGGTCAACCCCATCGAGTGCGAGGGGCACGGGGCGTGCGCCGAGCTGCTGCCCGAGATGATCCACCTGGACGAGTGGGGTTACCCGATCGTGGACGGGCGACCGGTCCCCGCGGGCCTGGAACGCGACGCCAGGGCGGCCGTGAGCGCCTGCCCGACGCTCGCGCTGCGCCTGCTGCGCTCGTAACGCGCTCCGCGAACCACCCGGCTGAGGCCGTCCCCGCGGGGACGGCCTTTCGCGTTCATGCTTGACGCTGCCAATTGGATGTGTCTATCTTATGAGAGTAACTTTCATTTAAGAGGAACACCCGGAAGGTGGTGACTCTCATGAAGGACTCGGCCCGTCGCTGGTGGGCGATGGCCGCGATCTCGGTGAGCGTGCTGGTCGTGAGCCTGGACCTGACCGTGCTCAGCCTGGCGCTGCCGACCATCGCCGGGACCATGCACGCGTCAACAGCGGACCTGCAGTGGATCACCGACTCCTACTCCCTGGTGATCGCCGCCTTGATCCTCCCGGCCGGGCTGCTCGGCGACCGGTACGGGCGGAAGAAGGTGCTGCTCGCCGCGCTCGTCGTGTTCGCCGCCAGCTCTGTGTGGTGCGCTTACTCGGTCAGCGTGGGTGAGCTGATCGCCGCGCGGGCGGCGCTCGGCATCGGCGCTGCCGCCGTCTTCCCGATGGCGATCTCGGTCATCCCGGTCATGTTCGCCGAGCAGGAACGGCAGAAGGCGATCTCCGTGATGGCCGGGGCGCTCTTCCTCAGCTACCCGATCGGGCCGATCGTCGGCGGCTTCCTGCTCGACCACTTCTGGTGGGGCTCGGTCTTCCTGATCAACGTGCCGGTTGTGGTAATCGCGCTCGCCGCTGTAACGCTCCTGCTGCCCGAGTCGCGGGCCACGAAGCGGCCGCGCTTTGACTTCCCCGGCATCGTGATCTCGAGCGCGGGGCTCACCGCCCTCACGTACGGGTTCATCAGGGCTGGCCAGGACGGCTGGACCGACACCCCGGCCCTGGCGACGATCGTCGCGGGACTTGCGATCCTCGCCGGCTTCGTCTGGTGGGAACGGTTCGCCGCCCGGCGGAGCGGCAGCCAGCCGCTCGTCGACCTGTCGCTATTCCGGGTGGCCAGCTTCCGGTGGGGCACGATCCTGATGACGTTCGTGTCGTTCGCGATGTTCGGCCTGTTCTTCACCGCTCCGCAGTACTTCCAGGACGTCCGCGGCGCGACACCGCTCGGCAGCGGGGTGCGGCTGCTGCCGCTGATCGCCGGGATGCTCGTCGGCATGATCGCGGGCAGCAGGCTCACCGAAGCGGTCAAGCTGCCCGGCGGCGGCCGCGGCGATCCGCGGGTCAGCGCCAAGCTCGCCGTCGCGGCCGGGTTCCTGGTGATGGCGGCCGGGCTGGTGATAGGCGCCTGCACCGGGCTCGGCTCCTCGGCCGGCTATGCGGTGCTGTGGATCGCGGTGACCGGGCTCGGCCTCGGGCTCGCGATGCCGGCCTCGATGAACGCCGCGGTCGGGCCGCTGACGGCGGAGCGCAGCGCCTCGGGCGGCGCCCTGATGTCCGCGGTCCGCCAGGTAGGCGCCACCATCGGCGTCGCGGTGCTCGGCACGCTGATCAGCAACGGCTATACCAGCCAGCTGCGCCTGGACGGGCTGCCCGCGGCCGCCGCGTCGGCAGTC
>NZ_JBARCR010001217.1:0-2076 GCF_049794275.1 Trebonia sp. | reverse complement strand
ACCTCGGCGGCCTCCAGGCCCTGCCGCAGCTTCAGCTCGAGGACCTCGCGCTCGGCCGGGTTCAGGCCGCGCGCGGCGGTGGTGCGCAGGGCACGCAGTTCGGCCCGTTCGGCCGCTCCCTCGGTGATGTCGATGACGGTGTCCGCCATGCCCGGCGGCACGGTGAGCCGCGGCGCGGGCCGCGGCGACCCCAGGATCCGCAGGCATTCGTTGCGCGCGACGGCGTACAGCCAGGCGCGGAGCCGGCCTGGATCGCGCAGCTCCGCCAGCCGGGACGAGGCGATGACGAACGTGTCCTGGACGGCGTCGGCGGCGTCGGCGGGATTGCTGAGCATGGACCGGCAGTACTTGTAGAGCGGTTCTGCGTACCTGTCGTAGGCAGCGGCGAGCCCGCTGGGGTCTCCTGCCACGATGGACGCGACAAGCTCGCTGTCGCGCGTGAGCATTCGGTCGCTGCGCCTCTTTGTGCCAAGCGGTAACGGAGTGACCGCATTCGTCGGGATACTAATTCGTTAACTTAGGGCCTCGCGGTAACAGCTGTGGGACGGATGCGCGCCCCTGTTACGCATCCGTGTCGCCGCCGTCCCCGCCGCCGGGCGCCGCTGACCCATGAGGCCGGATGAGAACCCCCCTCCGAGCCCTCATCCAGGCCTCGCCGCCGTCTTCGGTTCCGTCCGGCGCCCCACTCCGGCGTCGGCTGGCACCGCTCGCTGCGGACCGGTCCCGGCCCACCGTCCCCGCGGCGGCAGGCCGGGACCGGCGTCCCCGGCCCACGCAGGTATGAGCCGCCGGCCCGCCAGGCGCCAACAGTTTTTCCTGGATTTCTTCGAGAAATTTTCCGGCCCGGATAAGCCCAGGTCAGTCGTCGGCTAGCCGCCCGTCCTCGAGCCGGATCACCACGTCCGCCTGGTCCGCCAGCGACGGGTCGTGGGTGGCGACGAGCGCGGTGAGCCCCTCGGACCGCACCACGGTGCGCAGCAGCCGGATGATCTGCTGACCGGTCTCGTGGTCCAGCTGCCCGGTCGGCTCGTCCGCGATCAGCAGCCGCGGCTGCCCGGCCAGCGCCCTGGCGATCGCGACACGCTGCTGCTGGCCGCCGGAAAGCTCGTTCGGCCGGTGCGCCGCGTGCGAATCCAGCCCGACGACGTTGAGCATCATCCCCACCCGCTCCTCGCGGGCATCCCGGGCGGTCGCGGTGACGCGCAGCGGGATGCCGATGTTCTCCGCCGCGGACAGCATCGGGATCAGCCCGAACGACTGGAACACGAACGCCACCTCGTCCCGCCGCAGCGCGGTGCGCTCCCGGTCGCTCGCCGCCGCCAGGTCGCACCCGGCGACGCGCAGCGCGCCGCTCGTCGGCCGGTCGAGACCGCCCACGATGTTCAGCAGGGTGGTCTTTCCTGACCCCGACCGGCCGTAGAGCACGGCGAACTGGCCTGCTGCGACGGTGAAGGTGACTCCGCGCAGCGCTTGAACCGCAGAATCTCCTATTCCGAACGTACGCGTGATGTCTGTCGCCGCCACCACTGTGTCGCCGGGCGGCAGCGGCGCCCGCTCCCGTGACCGCACTGTGGTGGCTGGCCCTGCCGCAGAAGTCGGCTCCGCGGCGATAGAAGCCGGCGGCGCCGCCGCCGCCGGCGAATCGGGCTCATCCGGTTCCCGCGCGCGGTCGGGCCAGACGCCGATGTGGTCCGGCGTGGACTCGAGCCGCACCCGCTCCCGCATGCCGAGCGGCCGCGTCATCTCGCGCGGCAGCTGGACGCGGCCGGCCCGGTCCATGACCGCGTACTCCACCGCACTGGTGGCCGCGTTCCCCGCCTCGTCGGTCGTGTCGTGCCTGAGCAGCTCGGTGCTGGTGCGGCCGTCCCTGATCGCGACCGTGCGGCGGACGCGCTCGGCCACGGCCGGGTCGTGGGAGACGAGCAGGATGGTGACGCCGAGCTCGGCGTTGGCTGTCTGCAGGGCATCGAACACGCTCGCCGCCGCCGCCGTGTCCAGCTCCCCGGTCGGCTCGTCGGCCAGCAGCACGCGCGGCCGGTTCGCCAGCGCGGTGGCGAGCGCGATCCGCTGCTGCTC
>NZ_JBARCR010001216.1:0-5742 GCF_049794275.1 Trebonia sp. | reverse complement strand
CACCAGACGGCGTCAGCGTGCCGGATTGCGTCGACGTGCCGGATTGCGTCGGCGTGCCGGATTGTGTCGGCGTGCCGGATTGTGCCGGCGTCGCGCTGGAGGTCTTCGTGCTCGACGGGGCTGTGCTCAACGGGGCTGTGCTCGACGGGGCTGGGGTGCCAGCCGGGGCGGTGGCCGTCCCGGCTCCGGCGGTCCCGCCCTGGGTGGCCGGGACGGTCGCGGTAGCGACCGTGCCGACGCGGGCCGGCTGTGCGGTCGGCGCGGGTGCCGCGCTGAATCCGGATGAGACAACATGGATGGCCGCAGCGGAGCCACCGGCGATGAAAAGGACGGCAAGCGCCGCCGCCGCTGCCACGGCGGCCCCCCCGCTTGACTTGATTCGCATCGCGCAAGGCTAGGGCGCGGGTACTGATCATTTTCCGGAATTCGGCTGTGTTTAGCCCGTGTGGACTAGGCCCTAGTCCGCATTGATCAGTAACCGCAGCGCCGCGTGTTTCAGGTGGGGGAAATACAACCTTACGAGTCGCGGATCCTTCGGGCCGGGAGCGCGGCCGGACGATAGCGTGGGCGAATGATCGCCTCGCTGGCCGTCGGCGGCCTGCTGCTGACGGGGATGGTCATCGCGACCTGGTACGCGGCCATCCGGCTGCCCGGTGACGCGCGGGTCCCGCTGCACGCCGGGAGTCCCGAATACAGCCTCTGGCTGTCCAAGCGCACTGGGCTGGCGGCCTGGCTGGCGGCGGGGGCAGTGGTGTTCGCGGTGCTCGCCTGGCTCACCCTCAGCCGGGCCGCGGCGAACTGGGCGGCGTCGATGCGGGTGACGCTGCTGCCCGCGGTGATGTGCGTGGCGCTCGCCGCCGAAGTCGCCGCGATCATCCTGGCCGGCCGCGCCGTCCCCGCGGAAAACGGCTAGCGCGGCCGTCAGCTGAGCTGCTCGGCCAGTGCGACGATGATGCCCGCGGGCGCCATCTTCGTATCACTTTGCGCCCCTAGAACCGGACAAATTGGGCGCGAAAAGGACCAGAACCGATACGAAGATGAATGAGGTCATGCGTGACGCTCGCAGGGAGAGAGGCGCGGCTGCGGGACGCTGCCTGCGTCAGTCGCGGGTGGCGGTTGCGGGGGCGGGAGTGGGCTGGCGGCGGGCGGCGTCGCCGGCCGTGCGGTCCATGCGCAGTGCCTCGGCGGCGGTGCCGGCCGCGATGAGGGCCAGCAGGCAGAACGCGACCGTGTAGGCCGTCAGGCCCGCCCCGAAGGCGCCGCCGATGCGCAGCGCCACCGTGGCGACCGCGATCGCCAGGCCCCCGGCGAGCTGGGTGCTGGTCGCGGCCAGCGTGTTCGCGTCGCGCATCAGCTCGGGCGGCATGTCGGCCAGCCCGACTGTGCTGTACACGGTGAACCCGACCGACCGGGTGACGCCGCTGATCAGGGCCAGCCCGGCGATCACCGCGATCGGCGTGGCGGCGGAGGTGAACCCGAGCACGGCGACGGCCACCGTGGTCCCCGCGGTGGCGGCGAGCAGCACCGCGCGGAACCCGAACCGGTTGATCAGCGGCGTGGTCGCCGGCTTGATCGCGACGTTGCCCGCGAACACGAACGCGGTGACCGCGCCCGACTTCACCGGCGACCAGCCGAACTGGGTCTGGAACATCAGCGGCAGCAGGAACGGCACCGCGCCGCAGACGAGCCAGTACGCGATGACGCCGGCCTGCGTCACCCGGAACGTGGGCACGCCCAGCGTCCGGAGGTTGAGCAGCGGAAACGCGGTCCGCCGCAGGTGCAGGGCCGCGGCGGTCAGCAGCGCCACCGACCCGGTGAGGAGCACCGCGGTCAGCAGCGCCGGCGGCGCGGGCAGCGCGACCAGGTGCGCGCCGTAGGTCAGCCCGCCGAGACCGAGGCAGGTCAGCACCACGCCGGCCCAGTCCAGCGGCGGGGGAGCGCCGCTGGCGGCGCTGTCCGGGCCGTCCGTCACCAGCCGCCACGCCGCGCAGAACGCGATCACGCCGAGCGGCACGTTGATCAGGAACATCCAGTGCCACGACGCGTACGTGGTGATCAGCCCTCCGGCCAGCGGCGCGATCACCGGGGCGAGCAGCCCCGGCCACACGACGTAGGACGTGACCCGCAGCAGGTCCTCTTTGGCCGCCCGCGAGATCACCATCGTCCGGCCGACCGGCACCATCATCGCGCCGCCCGCGCCCTGCAGCACCCGCATCCCGACGAGCATGCCGAGGCTCACGCTCGCCGCGCAGCCGATCGAGGCGAGGGTGAACAGCGCGATCGCGGTGAGGAAGATCACCCGGTTGCCCAGCCGCCGGGTCAGCCAGCCGGACAGCGGGATCAGCACCGCGAGCGTCAGCAGGTAGGCGGTGACGACCAGCCCGATCGCCGCCGGCGGCGCGCCGAGCGACCGGCCGATCTGCGGCGCCGCCGTGGTGACGATCGTCCCGTCCAGCATTTCCATGAAGAAGCAGCCGGCGACGAGCAGGGCGGTGTTGCGGTGCGTCGCGTCGATCACCGGCCCCATCTCCTTCGTAGCGGGTGCGCGAGCACGATGAACGCGACCCAGCCGCCGAGCAGGACGAGCCAGAAGCTGATGAACCGGTACGCGACCACGGCCGCGAGCGCGGCGGACGAGTGCAGCCCTGAGGCGGTGAGCGCCGCGGTCATCGCCAGCTCGACGAGCGCGAACCCGCCCGGTGTCAGGCCGGTCGACGCGACCGCCGCGCCCGCCCCGTAGACGAGCAGCAGGTCATCCCAGGGAACAGGCTGTCCCATCGCGCGGATCGACAGCGCCAGCACCGCGCCGTCGAAGGCCCAGTTCGCTAGCGCCAGGCCGAACACCCGCCCGTAACCGGGCAGCGACAGCCGCCGGCTCGACACCTCGTCGAGGAACCTGTCGACTCCGGCCTCGCCGTCCTCCGGCTTGCCGGACGCCCGCTTGCTCAGCGCGGCCAGCCGCTCCAGCAGCGACCGCAGCAGCGCCCGCATCCGGTCGAACCGCATCGCGCCGGCCACCAGCAGCAGCGCCAGGCTCGCCGTGGAGCAGATCCACGACACCGCCATCGACCAGCTCGTCGTCGCCGCGTCCAGGCCGGCCCGGCGGAACTGCCGGTAGGAGTAGACGACGTCGAGTTCGGCGCCGGCGAACGGGACGGACAGGCCCAGGGCGTGCGCCGCGTACGTGATCGCCATGACCGGCCCCAGCCCGATCCGGTGCCCGTTGACCCGCAGCAGCAGCCTCCGGCTCATGCCGAACGCGGTCAGCGACACCGCCTCGGCCGCGAGCGCGAGCAGCAGCCAGCCCGGGCTCGCGGCGGCGAGCACGTGCAGCGATTCCGCCAGTGTGTGCCTGGCGACCACCACGATGACGGCCGCCGCCCCGAGCACCGCCACGGTGAGCGCGGGGCGGCGGAACGAGGCCGCTGCGGAGAGGAGGGAAGAGGAGCTCTGGCGAACCTCCGCCTCGTCGCTGACCTCTTCAACCACCCCACCATTATCGCCGGGGTGAAATGGTTGCTAAGGGCCAAGCAACTGGCCGATGTCGAACCGGGTGTGCAGCAGCCCGAACTGGAACATCTCGTCGGCGACGCGCTGCAGCCGGGCCTTGTCGATGCCGATCGGGTAGTTGTTCAGCGCCATGACCGCCGCGACGATCGGCGGAATCTGGCCGTTCATCGGGCCGTTCAGCGACTCCATCGCCTGCTCGACGGCGGGCCGGCTGGTGTCGGCGATCTCCTGGCCCTGCTCGAGGGCGGTCACGAACGCCTTCAGGGTGTTCGGGTTGGCTGCCGCCCAGGCCCTGGTGGCGACGTACCCCTGGATGGGGAACTCCTCGGTGGCGCCCTGGTTCAGGTCGGCGAGCTTGACCGCGCCGTACTGCTGCTCGGCCGCCGTCGCGAACGGCTCCGGCATCGCCGCCGCGGCGATCTTCCCGGCGGCCAGCTGCTGGGCCATGATGGGGAACGGAATCGGCTGAGCCGGGAATTGCACGTTGCCCGGGGTGACGCCGTTCTCCGTGAGGACGGACGCGGCGAGCAGGTAGTTGATGTTGTGCGGGGCGTTGATCCCGAGCACCTGACCTTTAAGCTCCGCCAGGTTCTTGATCTTCGAGGTGGGCAGCGTGTAGATGGCCTGGCTGCCCTGCTGCATCACCGAACCTTCGGCGACAATCTCCAGCTGCTGGTGATCTTGCACGTAATGCTGGATATAGGAGACGTAGTTCCCGCCGGTGATGTCGTATTTCCCGGCCACCTGCTGGTTGATCACCGTGTCGCTGCTGGTGGCGGGCGTGTAGTTGATCGTCAGCCCCTGTCGCTTGAACAGTCCCTCGTGCAGGGCGACGAAGAATCCGGCGGAGTCGACCGCTGGCACGACCGCGACGTTCAGCGTGGTTTTCTCCAGTCCGCCGCTTGCGGCGGAACTCGTTCCCCCCAATGCGCCGCTGCAACCGGCGAGGGCGAGCATCAGTATTGCCGTGATTGGCGCCAGAACGCGCATGCGTACGCTCATCCGTACGTGCATTGGCGTTGTCCTTCCAAAGCCGGGCCCCCGGCTGCTGGAAGCGTAAATCGAACGCGAATCGCCGTTTGCCTGTTTCCGGGAAACGGTGATCGTTATTAATCAATGAGACGCCACGGGACCTATGAGGTCCCAGCGATTGCCGGAGATGTCGAGGAAGACGGTCACCCGGCCGTACGGTTCGTCGCGCGGCTCGGTGACGAACTTCACGCCGGCCGCCGTCATCCGCCGGTACGCGGCGTCGAAGTCCTCGACCTGCAGGAAAAAGCCGACGCGCCCGGCGACCTGGTTACCGACGGCCGCGGCCTGGCGCTCGCCGTCCGCACGGGCCAGCAGGATGCCCGTCTCGGCGCCAGGCGGCCTGACGACGACCCAGCGCTTCGGCCGGCCGCCCTCCGTCGTCAGCGCGGGCGAGTCCTCCGCCAAGTCGAACCCCAGCGCCTCGGTGAAGAACCTGATGGCCTGGTCGTAGTCGTCGACCACGATCGCGATCTTGTCTACCAGCACGCATCGGAGCGTATGTCAGGAAAGGACATCAAGCACGATGCCGGCGACCTGATCGGGCATCGACAGGAAGGGGGAGTGGGCCGCCTCGAGTTCGCGCACGGCCGTCGGATTGGCGGGGAACGCGGCGTCCGCGTCGGCGATGAACTTGCGCTGCAGGGCCGGGGGGATCGTGGTATCCCCAGTGCACACCACGTAGGTGCGCGGAATCGAGCCCCAGCCGTCCGCGGTGAGCGCGGTCACGCCCGCGCTGATGCCCACGGGAGCGTCCGGGGTCAGCAGCGCGATCGCCGCGTCGGCGGTCACCGGATCGACGTCGCCGTAGAACGTCTCGCGCACGGCCTCCCGGTACGCCGGGTCCGGCGACGCGACGTCCAGGCGCAGCGCCCCGGTCGCGCGCGCGTCCCCCACCCGCAGCGCCCCCACCCGGCTGCCCTCGTTCTCCGGCATCCTCGGGTAGGCGGCCGAGGGCACGCCGGAGGCGGGCATGAAGGCGGCGAGATAGACGGCGTGCGCGATCAGCTCCGGGGCCAGCTGCCCGGCCCGCGTCAGGACGGCGCCGCCCATGCTGTGCGCGACCACCGTCACCGGGGCGCCGGCGCCAAGCTGCTTTACCTGCGCGACGAGCAGGTCGCCGGCCTGGTCGAGGTCGACGCCAGCGACCGGCGAGACCTCGGCGGCGAGCGCACCGGCGTCGAACGGGCGCCGGGTGAGGGC
>NZ_JBARCR010001215.1:0-3326 GCF_049794275.1 Trebonia sp. | reverse complement strand
CCGGTGGAGCCCGCGGCGCGCCCGCGAGGACACCGCCGAGCACGAGCGGCTCGTGCAGGATGAGATGACGAAGCTGCAGGTATAACCGAACCGCAGGCGCCGACTACGCACCGGTCGCTGACACACGATGTCAGCGACCGGCGCGTAGCGTTAGGTCCCATGCTGGCTTACTACACCCGGCCAGGGGTCATGACCTCGGCCGGCCGTTTCGCGGCCTTGCTCGACGGCCTGCCCCATGACGTGGCCGCCCTCGCCGCCGTCGGGCAGGGCCTGCTGATCCACGAGCACATGGCGCGCGGCTACGGGGTCACGCTGTCCGAGGAAGACCGGTCCAGCGTGCATACCCGCCCGGCCGAGGAACTGCTCGCCCAGATCGTGGCGCGTGACAGCCGTCCGCTGGACGTCGCGCGGCCGCCGGAAGCCAGACTGCCGGGAAACTGCCGCCACTTCACCGTCTTGATGACCGCCATGCTCCGGGCGCGCGGGACGCCGGCGCGGGCACGCTGCGGGTTCGGCGGCTACTTCGGCAGCGGCACGTTCGAGGACCACTGGGTCTGCGAGTACTGGGACGCCGGGGAGCAGCGCTGGCGCCTCGTCGACGCCCAGATCGACGCGGTGCAGCTGGGCTGGTTCGACATCGACTTCGACCTCACCGACGTGCCACGCGACCAGTTCCTCATCGGCGGAGACGCCTGGGAGCGGTACCGGTCCGGCGCGGCCGACCCCGGCAAGTTCGGGCTCAGCCTGATCGGCGAGACGGGTGACTGGTGGATCGCCGCCAACCTGATGCGCGACGCCGCCGCGCTGCTGAATCTGGAGCTGCTGCCGTGGGACTGCTGGGGCGCGATGCCCGGGCCAGAAGACCCGATCGATCCGGAGCTGGCCGCCCTGTTCGACCGGCTGGCGGCCCTCACCCAGGCCCCGGACGCCACCCTCGCGGACCTGCGCCAGCTGTGCGACGATGACCGGCTGCGAGTCCCGCCGGAGGTCCGCAACGCCGTCAGGAACCGCCTCGAGAAGGTCTAGGTCCGGGCTAGGCCCGCGTCGGGGGTGCCGTCGGCGTGGGCGGGTCCGTGGCGGGCCACGCCCTGCGTCCACACGCCGGCCACGTCCGCCGGCGTGGCCAGGGAGAAGATCCTGGCCAGCGCGTCGGTCGTATCGCGGGCATGCTTGAGGTTCACCGCCAGCGTGCTGCCCGCGGCCGGCCGCAGCCATACGGCGTCGAAGTCCTTGCCCACCGAGAAGTCACCCACCCGGTCGTCGAGCCCGAGCGCCCGGGCGCCGGCCCGCGTCGCCAGGTAGAGCAGGTGAACCGGCGTCAGGTTCATCCCGTCGGCGCCCAGCATCTGCTGGATGAAGTAGGCCTGCAGCGCTTCTTTGGGCAGGAACAGGCCCGCTCCCGCGCCCACGTCGGACCCGAGCGCGACGCCGATGCCGTGCTCGACGTGCCTGCGCAGCGGGAACAGCCCGCTGCCCAGCGCGCAGTTGCTGGTCGGGCAGTGCGCGACGGAGGCCCCGTGCTCGGCGAGCATCGCGAGCTCGGCGTCGCTGGGGTGGACGTTGTGGGCGAAGACGCTGCGCCTGGTGACCAGGCCGTGCTGGCGGTAGGTGTCCAGGTAGTGCCGGGCGCCGGGGAACAGCCCGGCCACCGCGGCGACCTCGGCGACGTTCTCGTTGACGTGTGAGGTGAACCAGACGCCTGCCTGGAGCAGCTGCGCGCAGACGTCGAGCATCTCGTTCGACGCGGACAGCGAGAACCGCGGCGTGACCGCGTACCGCAGCCGGCCGCGGCCATGCCAGCGGCCGATCAGCTCGGTGCTGTCGGCCAGCGCCGTCCGCGGTGTCTGCAGGAGATCGGGACGCAGGATCCGGTCGCTGAGCACCAGGCCAGAGGTGATGTTCAGGCCGCTTCGCTCAGCCGCGGCGAACAGCTCCTCCATGGCGGACGCGAAGTGCGATCCGAACACGAGCGCGCTGGTCGTTCCCGAGGCGAGCAGGCCGCAGAGAAACTCGCCGGCCACCTCGCGCGCGTACGCCCGGCTGGCGAGCTTGCTCTCCTCTGGCAGGGCACATCGCTCGAGCCAGTCCAGCAGCGGCATGCCCAGCCCGCCGATCGCGCGGATCTGGGGGAAGTGGACGTGCATGTCGACGAAACCGGGCACGAGCATCCCGTCCGGCAGCTGGGTCACCGGCTCGCCGGGGTACTCGGCGCACAGCGCGGCCAGCGTGCCCCGGGCGCAGATGACGCCCTCGCGGACGCAGACGGCACCGGCCTCCGCCAGCGCATCGGCCGGGTCGCCGTCAAACGGGTCACCCGGCGTGTCGACGATCGTGCCGGCGTAGATGGTCACGCGGTCACCCTGTTTTCCAGCCCGGCGGTGAGCTTCTGCACCAGGGCGGCGGCGACCGCGACGGCGATCACGGCCGGGTCCTTGCCCGTGATCCCTGGCTGGCCGATCGGGCAGGTGATCCGGCCGATCGCCGCCGGGCGGTGCCCGGCGGCGGCGAGCTGGGCCTGGAACCTGGTCCACTTCACGCTCGAGCCGATCAGGCCGATGCTGCCCAGCGGCTGGCCGAGCCGCAGGGCCGCGTCGCACAGGGCATAGTCCTCCGCGTGATCGTGCGTCGCGATCACGACGTGCGCCCCCCTGGGCAGCTGCTCGAGCACCTGCTCGCCGAGCAGCGTGTGGCGAGTGCTGACGTCAGCGGTGCCGTCGATCACGTCCGCGAGCCGGACCCGGTCCAGCTGCTCGGCGCGCGAGTCCACCAGCAGCAGCTGGACCGGCAGCCGGGACAGGATCCTGGCCAGCTCGTAGCCGACATGCCCGATCCCGAACAGGGCGACGACGGGGCGGACCGCGAGCGGCTCGAGCAGCATCCGGACGGAACCGCCGCAGCACTGGCGGCCGTGCTCGGTGTGCGCGTGCGGATTGAGCTGCAGCTCGCACGTCTGCGGCCCGGCGGCCCCTGACGACATCATCTCCCTGGCCCTGGCGACGGCCGTCGCCTCCAGGTTGCCGCCGCCTACACTGCCCCAGCTGGCCTCCCGGCTCACTACCATCTTGGCGCCGGCCTCGCGCGGCGCGTGGCCGCGCACCTCGATGACGGTCACCAGCACGCCGGGCTCCCTGTTGTCCCGCAGCTGCTGCACGGCTCTGAGCCAGTCCATCTCACGCCCCCACGTACGCCGGGACGGGCTGCTCGGACGGAGCCGCGTCGCGCGCGGCCCTGACCGCCCAGTAGACGGCTTCCGGCGTGGCCGGGGTGGCTAGCGTGACGCTCCAGCCGGCCGGGCCGAACGCGCCGACCGCCTGCCGCAGCGCCTC
>NZ_JBARCR010001214.1:0-1987 GCF_049794275.1 Trebonia sp. | reverse complement strand
AGCCGAGGCCGCGCCCGTGCGGTATCCGGTTCACGCAGCGCAGCTCGATACCAGGCGGCTGCCCGCCGCCGAGATCGTCGAACGCCGCGCGCATCGCCCGCACCACCAGGTGCGCTTCCTCCGCGTCCGTCACGTCGGCGGCGCCCTCGCCGGAGACGTCGATGTGCAGCCCCGACGGCACGACCCGCGCCTCGACCTCGTCGTAGAGGCTCAGCGCCAGCCCGAGCGCGTCGAACCCGGGCCCCAGGTTGGCGCTGGTCGCGGGCACCCGCACCCGCACCGGCTCCTCATCCCACGTCACGAGGTCGTTCGCTCCTCCGGCTCAGCCAACTTCGTATCACTTCTGGCCCCTGCCGACGACTTCGTATCACTTCTGGCCCTTTTCGCGCCCGAAATGCCCGATTCTTGGGGCCGAAACTGATACGAAGTGGCCGCTCGGCGCGTTAGGCGGAGCGGCGCAGCAGCGGTAGCCGGGGCAGCGGGGATGCTGGTGGTCACGGCTCCTCCGGCTCATGCGAGACCCAGGGCCGCCGCGGCGGCGGCCGCGTCGGCGGGGACCGTTGTCGGAGCGGGGGCGCCGGACAGCGCCCAGTCGGGGTCCTTCAGGCCATTGCCCGTGATCGTGCAGACCACCCGGGAACCGGCCGGGATCTCGCCCCTGGCGGAGGCGGCGAGCAGGCCCGCCACGCTGGCCGACGACCCCAGCTCGCCCCACACCGCTTCCTCGCGGGCGAGGATGCGGTAAGCCGCGAGGATCTCCCTGTCAGTGACCTTGGCGATCAGGCCGCCTGACTCGTCCCTGGCCGCCTCGGCCAGCGTCCACGAGGCCGGGTTCCCGATCCTGATCGCGGTCGCGATCGTCTGCGGGTGCACCACCGGCGCGCCGTCCACGATCGGTGACGCCCCGCTGGCCTGGAAGCCGAACATTCTGGGCAGCTTCGTCGCGAGCCCCGCGGCCGCGTACTCCTTGTAGCCCATCCAGTAAGCGGTGATGTTGCCCGCGTTGCCGACCGGCAGGCAGTGCACGTCGGGCGGGTCGCCGAGTGCGTCCACGACTTCGAACGCCGCGGTCTTCTGCCCCTGCAGCCGGTCCGGGTTCACCGAGTTGACCAGCGCCACCGGGTAGTCCACGGCCAGCTTCCTCGCCAGCTCCAGGCAGTCGTCGAAGGACCCGTCGACCTGCAGCAGCCTGGCGCCGTGCACCAGCGCCTGGGCGAGCTTGCCGATCGCGATCTTCCCCGCCGGCACAAGCACCGCGCAGGTCAGGCCGGCCCGGGCCGCGTACGCGGCCGCGCTCGCGCTGGTGTTGCCCGTCGAGGCGCAGATCACCGCCTTGGCGCCGGAGCCCGCGGCGACAGTGATCGCGACCGTCATGCCGCGGTCCTTGAACGAGCCGGTCGGGTTGAGGCCCTCCACCTTCAGGTACACGTCGCACCCGGTCCTGGCGGAAAGCACCGGGGCGGGCAGCAGCGGCGTGCCGCCCTCCTGCAGGGTGATGACCGGCATCCCGGCCGTCACCGGCAGCCGGTCGCGGTACTCGGTAATGACGCCGCGCCACGGCGCCCGCGCGCCGGTGACCGCCACCACCTGCGGACTAGTCATGACGGATCTTCCTCCCCTTCGACCCGCATCACGCTCGCCACCGCCCTCACAACGGGAAGCGCCTGGAGTTCGAGAATCGTCGCCGCGAGGTCGGCGTCCCTTGCCTCGTGCGTGACGATGACGAGCAGTGCCTCGTCGCCCCTGCTCGTCTGCCGTACCGCCTGGATGGAGACGTCGTGCCTGGCGAACGCTTCCGCGACCGGCGCCAGCACGCCGGGGCGGTCGTCCACGTCCAGGGACACGTGATACCTGGTCAGCGTATCGCCCATGGGCAGCACCGGAAGCTCGGCGTACGTGGAAAGTTCCGGGCCGCGCGTGCCGGCCAGCCGGTTGCGGGCGACCGCGACGACGTCGCCGAGCACGGCGCTCGCGGTCGGCGTCCCGC
>NZ_JBARCR010001213.1:0-2385 GCF_049794275.1 Trebonia sp. | reverse complement strand
GTGTCCGGCGCCAGCCCTGCTCTCGCGGCGCTCGCCGCCAGCCGCGCGGCCGACGAGGCGCTGCCGCACTCGCCGCAACTGCTGCACCAACTGGCGGCACCGTCCTCCTCCTCCTCCTCCGCCGCCGCCACGAACCAGGCGACTGCGCTGACCACCGTACGGGGCATCGACGTCGCCTCCTACCAGCACCAGAACGGGGCGGCCATCAGCTGGGCCTCGGTCGGGCGGGCGGGTTACAAGTTCGCCGCCATCAAGACGACCGAGGGCAACTATTACGTCAACCCGTATGCCATCAGCGACATCGTCTCCGCCATGTCGGCCGGGCTGTACGCCACCGTCTACCACTTCGCGATTCCCAACATCACGACCGGCGCTGTCCAGGCGCAGTTCGCGCTGAAGTACTCGAAGTACCGGTCCGGCGGCCGGGCGCTGCCGCTGATGCTGGACATCGAGTACGACCCGTACGTGAGCACCGACCACACCAACGAGTGCTACGGGCTGAGCGCCGCCGCGATGCGGACGTGGATCTCGTCGTTCGTCTCGACCGCGCGCTCGGCGACCGGGCAGTACCCGATCATCTACACCACGGCGAACTGGTGGGACACCTGCACCGGCTCCAGCACCGCCTTCGGCGCCGATCCGATGTGGGTGGCGGCCTACGGCGTCAGCAGCCCGCCGATGCCGGCCGGCTGGCGGGCCTATACGTTCTGGCAGTACTCCAGCAGCGGCACGGTGTCCGGGGTCAGCACCTCCGGCGGCACCGACCTCAGCTACTTCAACCCGAGCGTGGTCGGCCTGATCGATCCCGGCAGCCAGGCGAGCAAGGGCGGCGCCAAGGTCGGCATGCAGGTCGCCTCCCTGGACGCGCTGGCCAGGGCGACGCTGAAGTTCACGGCATCCGGGCTGCCACCTGGCCTGTCGATCACCGCCGCCGGCGACATCACCGGCACGATCAAGAAGGGCACCGCCGGAGCCGTCAAGACTTACCGGGCGACCGTCACGGCGAAGAACGGCGCGGGTGCCACCGCGTCGGCGACGTTCAGCTGGCAGGTCACGGGCTGACGGCCCGCACCCTGGCCGATCCCCGAGGCCGCCTCGGCGAGCTTGCCGGGCTTCTCTTCAAAGTTTGCGCCGGGGCACTCGTGGCCGCGGCGATGTCAGGTCTTCGCCGCTGAGAGGTCTTCTCCGTCGACAGACGCCCCAACGCACAGGAGGCGGAAATGACGGAGACAGCCGCGGATATCACTCGCCGGCGAGAGGGCGGGACACCGGACCCGTCGCTGGATGCGCAGGCTGCGGCCGCGCTCAGCGCGTTGTTCGACGCTCGACCCGGCGTCTTGGCGGACCTCGAGAAAGTCGGGCCCGCCCATGCCCACCTGGGGCAGGAACGGCAGCGCGAAGCCGACGCGCTGCAGGCGCAGACCACGGCCGAACAGCACGCGGCCGGTGTCACCGCCAAGCTGGACCTAGCCGGCCATCGGTTCGCCGGATTCACCCTGGGCGCCGTCATCGTGGCCGTGCTGCTGTTCTTCGACGCTGTTCCGCTCAACTGGGCGGTGCAGGCCTTCGGCCTGCCGAACGCGGCGACATGGCTGGTCACGGGGATCATGCTGGTGGCGTCCGCCGGTGCCATGGCAGGCCTTGAGCTAACTCGCGACGAGCCGCGCCAGCGCGGCATCCTGCTGACCCTCATGGCGACCGCCTACGTCGCCTTGGGCGTACTCCGCACCGCGTTCCTGGTGACGGTGGCGGACGAGTCGCTGGCCGTCGCGGTCCTCCAGGCGGTGCTGCTCAGCGCCATCTCCGCGGGCCTAGTGGTCTGCGGGTCGGCGGTCATGGCCAGGACCCGTCCGCTGGCCCTCGCCCGTGCCCTGTCCGCCGCGAAACGCGCCTGCCGCAAGACGGTTGCCTGCCGCCAAGCGCGGCGCCAGGTGGAAGAGAAGATGCAGCACCACTGGGTGGTGCTGCAGCGGACGCTGCGGGAGTGGTCCCTCACGTCGGCCGCGCCGGCCGAGGTGAGCCAGGCCGACTGGGCAACTGCGCTCGAGCACGCCATGAGCGCGCTCTTCCCAAGGTGGTGAAGGGCCTGCGGCGGCCTCCACTCGACACGTGTGGTACCGAGGCAGACGACTGCGTGTTCGCGGTGTCCGCCGACTGGGATGCCGCCCAGAGCATGCTGCGCGCACTGCCCGCCGGGGCCGCCGGCGGGGCCAGCCTGGTGCCGGTCCCCGGTGTAGAGCTGGTCTTCGATCGGGCCAGCGGCCGGTTGTCGCAGCTCGTAGCCGACGTAGCCGACCAGAGCGGCGCGGCGGAGCCAAGCGGGGCCCTGGTCGCCTTCGTGCGCACGATGTTCGGGGACGCCGCGGCGGCCGAGCTACGTCAGGC
>NZ_JBARCR010001212.1:0-2914 GCF_049794275.1 Trebonia sp. | reverse complement strand
TCCATGCCGAGCGGCGACGCCAGCTTGCGCGCCAGCCGGGCCGTCGCCCGCGGCCGTTGCCGCGGCGGGGCGCCGGACAGCTCCGCGAGCATCGGCACCGCGAAGATGTCGAAGGTGAGTGCCGCCGACACCGGATAGCCTGGCGCCCCGAGCACCGGCGTCTGCCCCACCACGCCGAGCACCACCGGGTGCCCGGGACGCACGGCGACCCCGTGCACGACCAGGGTGCCGGTGGAGGCGACCACCCGCGCGGTGTAGTCGTCCCGGCCCGCGCTTGACCCGGCGATCACGATCAGCAGGTCGCAGTCCGCGGCCGACTCGCGCACCACCGCGGCGATCCGCTCCGGGTCGTCTGGCTCGATCGGCAGGCACCACGCCTCGCACCCGGCCTCCCGTGCCTGCTCGGCGAGCATGAGGGAATTGGTGTCGAGGATTTGCCCTGGCCCGGTCTCCGATCCGATCGGCCGCACCTCGTCTCCGGTCGGGAGGATAAAGACAAGAGCCTTCTTCCGAACGGACACGTGCGTTGCCCCCGCGGCCGCCGCTGCCGCCAGGTCGACGGCGCGGAGCCGGTGTCCCTCAGGGAGCAGCAGCTCGCCGGCACTCACGTCCTCGCCGATGGACCTGACGTGCTGGTATGGAGGGACGCCGGCGCGCAGTTCCGCGCGGCCCGCGTCGTCGTAGTGCACGTGCTCGCGCATGACCACCGCGTCCCGGCGGTCGGGCATCGGGTCGCCGGTGTCCACGACCGTGTAGGCGCCCGGCGGCAGCCAGGCCGGCGTGGTCTCGCTCGCGCCGAGCGTGTCGGCGGAGCTGATCGCGATGCCGTCCATGCCCGCGGCGTCGAACGGCGGCGAGGACCTGACGGCCCAGATCGGCGCGGCGGTGACGAGGCCGCCGGCCTCGGTGACCGGCACCGTGACGGCGGGCAGCCGGTCCGGGCAGCCCGCGGCCTCGCGCGCGGCGCGCCAGGCGTCCAGGGCCTGCGCCGCCGGAACGTCGCGGATGAACGGGCTGTTCGCTGGCCTGTCAGGCATACAGGATCACGTCCACCTCGCTGCCCGCGTCGAGGCCCGTCGCTTCCTCGGGAATCACGATGTAGCCGTCGGCCGCTGTCAGCACCGACAGTAGCGCCGACAACCCGAACACAGGGGCCGCCACCCCGTCCCCGCTCACCTTCACCTGGACGACGTCGAGCCGCCCGGTCGCGGACGCGAGGTCTCTCGACAGCCTGGCCCGCACCGACGGCTCGGGCGGCGGCACGGTGCAGCCGCCGACCAGGCGGACGACCGGCGTCCCGACGAGCCGGAACACGACGAGCGCCGACCGCGGGTTGCCTGGCAGCCCGATGACCGGCACCCCGGCGCATTCGGCCAGCAGGGTGGGCTTGCCCGGCTTGATGGCCAGCCCGTGGCACCAGATGCCGGGCTCGCCGAGACGCCCGACGGCGTTCGCGGTCTCGTCCCTGGCGCCGACCGAGGAGCCGGCGGAGATCAGCAGCACATCGCTGGCCGGCAGTGCCTCGCGGAGGGCTTTTTCCAGCGCGCCAGGGTCGTCGGCCACGATCCCGCCGAACACCGGCGCCCCGCCCGCGTCCGTGACCAGGGCGGCGAGCGCGGACGCCGTGGCGTCGCGCACCTGGCCCGGCTTCAGCTCCGCCGTGTCCGGCGGCACCACCTCGTCGCCGGTGGAGAAGATCGTCACCACCGGCCTCTTGCGCACGGTCACGGACGTCACGCCCGCCGCGGCGAGCATGCCCAGGTCCTGGGGGCGCAGCGGCCGCCCGGCATGGACGATCTCTGCGCCGGGCTTCGCGTCCTCGTCGGCGCGGACCACGCCCTCGCCAGGCGCGACCGGGCGGACTACCTCGACCGTGCCTGGCATCACCTCGGCGGTGTACTCGACCATTACGATCGCGTCCGCGCCCGGCGGCAGGGCGCCGCCGGTCGGCATGGTGACCGCCGTGCCCGGGGTGACAGCCGTCGTCGGCTCGGCGCCCATCAGGACGGCGCCGGTGACGGTGAGGTAGCCGGGCAGCCCTTCGGACACCCCGTAGGTGTCGGCGGCGCGAACGGCGTACCCGTCGACGGTGGATCGGGCGAAGCCGGGCAGCGGGTACGGAGCGGTGACGGGCTCGCTGGGCACCCTGCGCAGCGCGTCGCCCAACGGCACGGTTTCGGTGCCGGCCCGCCGCCCTGGCCGGAAGCCGGCCAGGGCCTCCGCGACCGTCCTGGTGGTGAAGAATTCCCGCCCGACGGCGTCAGCCATGGTCCTCCGCTAGCCGGAGCACGCTCATCACCGGTCCGAGCGCGACCTGGCCGAGCCCGCAGATCGAGGTGCGGCGCATCACCTCGGCGAGGTCGCGCACCTCGCCGTTCACGCCGCCGGGACCGCCGCCCGCGGCGAGCAGGCCGTCGAGGATGACGTGCGCCTTCGTCGAGCCGACCCGGCACGGCACGCACTTGCCGCAGGACTCGTCGCGGAAGAACCGCAGCACGTTGGTGGCGGCGGCGAGCAGGTCGGTGCCCTCGGCCAGCACGACCAGCGCGCCGGAGCCGAGCATGGACCCGGCCTCGCGCAGCGAGCCGAAGTCGAGCGGCACGTCGAGCTGGTCCGGGCCGAGGAAGTTGGAGGAGGCGCCGCCCGGCTGGATGGCGCCGAGCGCCCGCCCGCCGGACACCCCGCCGGCCTCCTCGAGCAGCTCACGGGCGGTGGTGCCCATCGGCACGCAATAGACCCCAGGGCGCTCGACGTGCCCGGAGACGGCGAAGAACTTCAGCCCGGCGTGCTCGCCCGCGCCCTGCGCGGTCCACCAGGCCGCGCCGCGCCTTGTGATGACCGGGACGTGCGCGAACGTCTCGACCGAGTTCATCAGCGTCGGCTGGCCGTGCAGGCCGTACACGCCGGGGAACGG
>NZ_JBARCR010001211.1:0-2057 GCF_049794275.1 Trebonia sp. | reverse complement strand
GGCCAGCCAGCCGCGGACCGGGCGCCGGCCCGCCCGATGGCCGCCGGCCGCCGTCGCCGGCGTCACCGAAGTGCTGCTCAATCCAACCGACCCGCCCTTCTGGCGGTGTCCTCGCGATGCTTCCCGTCGTTCCTGGTAAAGCGTCGTTCCTGGAAAAGATCAGTCTTTCAGTCCGGAACGTACGGATGTGACTGTACCGGCGCCGGCCGTCTCCGCAGGGCGGGCGGACGAGCGAGGGCGACACACCTTAACCGAATCTTGGAGAGGCTGATCAGTCACTCCACGCCTCTTTATATAGTCCCCTTATGGCAGCCCGCAGTACCGAGACCCCGACAGCCACGGCACCGCCCGCGAGCGGCATCAACTATGAGCGGCTCTACGCGTACCGGTTCCGCGACGTCGACCAGGCCAGCAGGCAGAAGGTCTGGAACGAACTCGCCCGGTACATCCACGAACGGCTCGGCGAACCGCGCAGCGTGCTCGACCCGGCGGCCGGCCGCGGCGAGTTCATCACCGCGGTGCCCGCCGACGACCGGTGGGGCGTCGACCTCGTCAGGCAGGGTGACCTCGAATCGGCCGGCGTGAAAATGATCATCGGCGACATCATGGACGTCGAACTGCCGCGGGAGCACTTCGACGGCGTTTTCCTGTCGAACTTCCTCGAGCACCTGCCGGATCAGGACTCGGTGGGCACGGTGCTGGCGAAGCTGCGCGACGCGATGCAGCCGGGCGGCCGGATCGCGATCATGGGCCCGAACTTCCGGTACTGCGCGAAGAACTACTTCGACTGCGCCGACCACACGGTCATCCTCAGCCACATCGGCGTCGAGGAGCACGTCTACGCCGCCGGGTTCGAAGTGGAGTCGGTGGCGCCCCGGTTCCTGCCCTTCTCCTTCCGCGGCGTGCTGCCGCCGTCGGCGGCGCTGACCAGGACCTATGTGCGGACTCCGGTGCTGTGGCGGCTGCTCGGCAAGCAGTTCCTCGTAATCGGCCGCAAGCCTGGCGCCCCGGCCGGCGACAGCTAGCCCGTACCGGGGACGCCGGGGAAGGCGCGGCCCCCTAGCCTGGTCAGCAGGTTGTAGTCGTAAACCATGACCACGTACGGCCCCACCGTGTACTCCCGGGTCGGCTGGCCGAAGCGCTTGCGCACCGTCGGGATGCTCAGGCCGCCCGGCGGGACACTGGGGTCGATCGCCGCGATCACGAAGTCGGCCCTGCTTTGCGCGGGGTCGTACCACGCGCTCGACGACTCCCAGTGCCTGACGTCGAGCGACTCCGGCGTGACCGGCGCGACGAGGACCTGGCCACCGGTGACCACCGTGGTGGAGTTGGCCTGCCAGTATCCGGCCAGGCCTGCTGTGTAGTGGTGGCCGGCGAGCCACGTCGCCAGCTGCTGCTGCGGGGGACCGAGCGGCGCCCAGCTGGCGGCGAAGCACAGCGCCGCCAAGCCGGCCGCGAGCCAGATGCCGAGCAGCGAGAACACGACCGTCGCGGGCCGGCTTGAGCGCTGCTCGGAGCTGGTATCCCACCAGCGGGCAGGCAGCAGCGGCGGCAGCATCCGGCCCGCGAGCACCGCCCCGAGCGGCAGCAGGATCGCGACCTCGTGTGCGTAGGACAGGGACTGGATCAGGGTGCCGAAGACGCCCGCCACCAGCGTGCAGATCGTCGCCGCGGCGAGGATCTGCGACACCCGGTCCGTCCGGCTGGGGAAGGTCCGGCTCGGGAAAAACGTCACGACGGCGACAGCCAGCCCCGCCGCGGCCAGGCCGAGCCCCACCCAGTGCAGCTCGGCCGAGAGGTTCAGCTGCGGGTGCCTGCCCTGGTAGCTGGCGCCGAACAGCAGCTGGATCGACTGGAGCATCATGTGCAGGTTGCCGCGGACCTGGGACGTCGGCGCGATCAGCTGCTTCGGAAGCGGCGCCTGGTAGTAGCCGCCGAACTTGCGGATCGCTCGCAGCGAGACGTTGGCCAGCTCGTAGGAGGCCGCGGCCGCGGCGAGCAGCGCCGCGTCATACCAGTACTCCCGCAGCGGCCGGCGCCGCAGCGCCAGCATGGCC
>NZ_JBARCR010001210.1:0-2475 GCF_049794275.1 Trebonia sp. | reverse complement strand
CCCCGCGGCCGCGCCGTCGCGCGCTGCGACCAGCCGCGCCACCGCGGACGTCGTCGCGGTCGCCAGGAAGATGGTCAGCCAGGAGACGATCGACAGCACGCTCGTCGCGATCGCCAGCGCGTCGAGTTGCTGACGGCCCAGATGGCCGACGATCGCGGTGTCCACGAGGTTGTACAGCGGCTCGGCCGCGATCGCGCCGAGCGCGGGGAGGCCGAGCGCGAGGATGCGCCTGTCGAGCTCACGATGCGCCTCGCGGTGTGCCGTCACGTCGCAAAGTTTAGGGAGAACCAGGGAATTCTAAGGAAGTTCCAAGGATGAGCCTCTAGTGTGAGGGCGGTCGATAGATCACAATTAGGCATCGGCACGGCAACGAACGATGCACGATGACGACAATAGCTGATTTTTGCCCTCCTGGCGGACAAATCAGCATATATCGGGCACTGTGGAGGTTAGTGGATGAGGCTGGCTGCGCGCCTCGCGGCGAGCGGGCGGACGCATGGTCGCCTCATCTCCATCCTCGCGGCCGTTGCCGTGTTCGTGACCCTGTCGCTGGCGCCCGCGCGCAGCGGGGCCGCAGGAGACACCTGGCCGGCCCGGCTGGGCGCTGGCGGCATCGGGGTCGCCCGGGTGTCCGGCAACGGACAGCCCTTCGACGGGATAGCGACCGTCGGCGCGCTGTTCGGCGAGAGCTCGGGAAAGCTCAGCTCGCACTTCTGCACGGCGAGCGTCGTGGACAGCCCGCATGGTGACCTGGCCATCACGGCCGCGCACTGCGTGACCGGCACGTCCCGCCAGATGGTGTTCGTGCCCGGCTACGCCAACGGCACGGAACCGTACGGGGTCTGGCAGGTCACTCGGGTGTACACCGACGCGGCCTGGCAGTCCGCCCAGGATCCCGACGACGACGTCGCCTTCCTGCAGCTGTCCGGAGCGCCTGGCGGCGCGCCGGTCGAGGCCGTGACCGGCGCCGAGCACGTCGCCACCGACGCCGACGCCGCCGCTGGCGGGCTGGTGCGGGTGATCGGCTACCCGGACACCGCGGACCAGCCGGTCTCGTGCGTGAACTGGACGAAGCTCTTCAGCCCGACGCAGCTCGAGTTCGACTGCGGCGGGTACACCGACGGCACGAGCGGCGGGCCGTTCCTCGCGAACGTGCCGGCGTCCTCGGGCCAGGGCACCGTCATCGGCGTGATCGGCGGCTATGAACAGGGCGGTGACCTGCCGCAGGTGTCGTATTCCGTGGCGTTCGGCGCGGTGGTGGCGGCCCTGTACCTGACGGCGAAGGCGGCCAGCTAGCTGGCAGCCTGCTGGCCAGCCGTCTGCTGGCTAGAACTCCCTGGCGGGCGGCGGCGAAATCTTGTCGAGCTCGGCGAGCTCTTCCTGGGCCGGCTCCCACTCGCCGGCGGCGACGTTGGCGACGACCTGCTCCGCTGAGGTCGCGCCGGCGATCACCGAGGCGCAGCCGGGCTGCGCCGCGAGGCCGCCGATGGCGATCTCGAGGATGGAGACGCCGCGTTCGGCACCCCACTCGATGAGCGCCTCCACCGTGTCCAGCTTCTCGTCGGTGACCAGGTGCGACCGCGTCGCGATCCTGCTGCCGGCGGGCAATTCACTGCCGCGCCGGACCTTCCCGGTGAGCATCCCGTTGGCCAGCGGGAAGTAGGGCAGCACGCCGAGCCCGAAGTGCACGGCGGCGGGCACCACCTCGGCTTCCACGCCGCGGTCGACCATCGACCAGTGGTTCTGCGCGGAGATGAACGGGGTGCGGGCGGCGCTCTTGTGCGCGGCGTCCGCCAGCTGCCAGCCGGACAGGTTCGAGTGCCCGATGTACCTGACCTTGCCCTCGGCCACCAGCTCGTCGAGCGCGGCGATCGTCTCCTCGATCGGGGTCAGCGGGTCCGGTGTGTGCAGCTGGTACAGGTCGATATAGTCGGTGCGCAGCCGCCGCAGCGACTTCTCCACCGCGAGCCTGATGTAGCCGCGGCCGCCCTTGGCGCCCGCGGCGGGGCCGTAGCCCATGTCCACCTTCTGGTGGCCGAACTTCGTCGCGAGCACGACCTTGTCCCTGCGGCCCGCGAGCACCTCGCCGAGGGCGAGCTCAGACCCGCCGTCCTTGCCGTACATTTCGGCGGTGTCGAAGAGCGTGATGCCGGCGTCGATCGCCGCGTCGACCACCGCCCGGGTCCGCTGCAGGTCGATGCGGCCGCCGAAGTTGTTGCAGCCGAGGCCAACCACCGATACGAGCAGCCCTGAGTCACCGAGGGTTCGATAGCGCATGGCAGGCATCATACGGACGCGCGCACGACCTCGCGGACGGCGGGGCGCTGTTGACAATGCTGTTGACAAAAGGGCCGACGAATAGGCCGCTCGCCGGAATAACTGAGCGCAATGGCCCGCGGCCGGCGCTGTGGGTGCGGCCGGGTTAATTCGGTAATTCACGGCTGTAAATTTCCGCCGGGGCCGGGAATCCTTGGT
>NZ_JBARCR010001209.1:0-4524 GCF_049794275.1 Trebonia sp. | reverse complement strand
ACACGGGGCTACTGCCGTTTTGGGCTAGTGGCACACAAGACCGCTGCGTTTCAGGCCTTGTGGCACACGAGGCCGCTGCCGTTCTGGCCTTGTGGCACACGAGGCCAGAACAATCTAGCCCTGTGGCACACGGTGACGCTTCTAGTGGCCTTGTGGCACACTGGGCCGGATCATTCTGGTCCTGGGTGCCACAAGGACGGTTGGCCGCCTGGCCTGCTGGCTAGCGGGCGGCGCGGTAGGTGACGATCTGGCGGATCGCGCGTTCCAGGGCGTACTCGGGGCTGACTCCCCCGCCCTTGACCTGGGCGTCCGCCTCGGCGACGGCCTGCAGGGCGCTGGCCACCCCGTCCGGGTGCCAGCCGCGCAGTTGCTGGCGCACCCGGTCGATCTTCCATGGCGGAGCACCGACCTCGGCCGCGAGCGCGTTGGGGTTCGCGTTCCGCGAGGCCGCGCCGACCCGGCCGAGTAGCCGCACCCCGGTCGCGAGCGCGCTGGTGATAAGGACGGGCGAGGTACCGGTCGCGAGGGCCCAGCGGAGTTGCTCCAGGGCCTCGTTCAGCCGTCCCTCGACCGCGTGGTCGGCCACGCTGAACCCCGTCGCCTCCGCCCGTCCCCGGTAGTACCTGGCCACGACGCCCGCGGTGATCTTGCCTTCGGTGTCGGAGGCGAGCTGGCCGACCGCCGACGCCACTTCCCTGAGGTCCGTGCCCACCGCGTCGAGCAGCGCCCGCATCGCGCCCTCGTCGGCCTGCCGGCCGGCCCGGCGGAACTCGTTTCTGACGAACTCCGCCCGCTCCGACGGCCGGGTCAGCTTCGGGCACTCGGTGACGCTGGCGCCCGCCTTGGTCAGGTCGCCGACCAGCGCCTTGCCTTTCGCGCCGCCGGCGTGCGTGATGACCAGCGTCGCGTCGGGCGGCGGGCTCGTTGCGTACCTGGCGAGGTCGGCGGCGATCTCTTTACCGGCGTGCTGCGCGTCCCTGACGATCACGATGGCGCCGCCGCCGAACAGGCTCGGCGAGGTCAGCGTGGCCAGCTCCCCAGGAGTGAGCGTGCTCGCCTCGACGTCGTGCAGGTCACCGCCGTCATCCCCGGCCGCCGCGCGGGCCGCCGCGATCCGCTCCCGCACCGCCCGGTCGACGAGAAACTCCTCCTCGCCGACGACCAGCGTGACCGCGGCCGGCGCCTGTTGCCGGGTCGGCGGCTGCGTGCGTGAAGCCATGCCTGGAAGCATGCCACGCCTGGGCGGCTCCCGCGTACCCGTCATGGCCGGCACCGCGGCGGCCCGCGGGCCGCTTCTTGCTGTTATCAGCCGGGCGAACGTCGTCGATGTCACATCGACGACACTCTTTGGTGGACGATGTCACATCGACCACGTTCCGTGGGATGTGCGTGCAATGTGGGGCTGGCGGTCAGGCCGTGGCGGGTTCTCCGCCGCGCCAGACGCGGCGGGGCTGGAGGCCGTAGTTCCAGGCGAAGGCGCCCTCGTGATCGGCGTCCCAGAGCACGATGTCGGCCAGCCTGCCGCGGACCATCGCGCCGCGGTCCGGTGCGCGCAACGCGTGCGCACCGCCCAGGGTGGCCGCCCGCAGCGCTTCGGTGACGCTCATCCCGAGGTAAGACACGGCCATCGCGATCACCAGCGGCATCGACGTGATGCCGACGCCGCCCGGCGTGTGGTCGGAGCCGAGCGCGACCGCGACGCCCTTGTCGAGCAGCGACCGCACCGGCGGCCTGGCGCCCTGCTGCAACGCCGACCCAGGGCAGATCACGGCGGAGACCCCGGCCCTGCTGAGCGCCGCGACGTCGTCGTCGGTCGCCGTGTTCAGCAGGTCGGCCGAGGCGCATCCCATCTCCGCCGCGACCCGTGCCGCACCAGTGTGGGTGCTGCCGCAGGCGTGCAGCCGCGGCAGGAGTCCGGACCGGCGGCCTGCGTTGAGGATCCAGCGGGCCTCGTCCTCGTCGAACCGGCCCTCCTCGCAGTCGACGTCCACGCTGTCCGCGCCCACGGCGGCGGCGTCCGCGCACCACGCGCACACCGCGTCGATGTAGTCGCTACGGCGGCCGAAAAACTCCGGCGGCACCGCGAGCGCGGCCATGAACGTCACGTGCACCCGGGGCATGCCCGGCTCTTCCTCGAGCGAGCGGAGCATCCGCACGTCGGCCAGCTCGCCGTCCCTGGTGAGGTGGTAGCCGGTCTTCGCCTCAATCGTCGTCGTGCCGGACTGCAGCCAGAGGGCCAGCCGCTCACGCACGTTGTTGCACAGGGTCCAGGGGTCGGTGCCCCTGGTCACGGTCACCGTGGACGAGATGCCGCCGCCCGCGGCGGTGATCTCGGAGTCGGACAGCCCGCTGGACCGCATGGCCATCTCGGCGTACCTGTTGCCCGCGTAGACCGGATGGGTGTGCGCGTCGATCAGGCCGGGCGTGACCAGGCCGCCGCCGAGGTTCTCCACCAGGTCCACGTCGACGATGTCATCGACGACGCCAGGGACGCTGCGCGGGAGCTCAGCGGAGGGGCCGACCCAGGCGATGCGGTCGTCGCTGGTCACGATGGCGGCGTTGCTGAGGATCTCAGACCCCGTCCACAGCCGGCCGATGTTGGTCAGCAACCGGGCTGTCATCGGCGCGTCCTAGCGTGCCGGGAACCGCGGGAGTGGGTTCCAGCCATCATGATTCGGCCACCTGCCATGCTGTGTAGACGTCGGCGCTGACCGTACTGTCCCATACGTGCCTAGCAACACGAACGGCGCGCTCGCGTTTTTGGCAACGCTTTGCGCGACCGTCCTTCGATATCGGTTCAGTTACGGTATTGCACCCGGGGGGTCGGAGACAAGTCCCTCCGCCAAATGCTCAGCTAACTCCGAGTCGGCCGTGCCGAGGGCGGGGAGTCGCTCGAGTTCCGCGGCCAGCTCAGGCGGTACGCGAGCCTCGAGCAGGGTCCCGTCGGGGCCGTGCTCGAGGCGGGTGACCTCACCCGCGGCGTGCGCCCGTGCCACCAGATCGCCCCGGCTGTAGGGCACGCTGACCCGGACCAGGCGGTCGCGCTCGGGCAGCGCCTGCTCGATCGCGGCGCGGAGTTCGCCGAGCCCCTCGCCGGTCTTCGCGGAGACGGTAACGGCGCCGCGCTCGCGCAGCTGCAGCGCCTTGAGCGTCATCGGATCGGCTTCGTCGATCTTGTTGATCACGACGAGCTCTGGCACGTTCCCCGCGCCGACCTCCGCCAGCACGCCGCGGACCGCCGCGAGCTGCGCCTGCGGGTCGGCGTCCGAGCCGTCCACCACGTGCAGCACCAGGTCCGCCTCGGCGGCCTCCTCGAGCGTGGACCTGAACGCGTCCACCAGCTGATGCGGCAGGTGCCGGACGAAGCCGACCGTGTCGGTGAGCGTGAACGGGCGCCCGGCCGGCGTCTCAGCACGCCGCACGGTGGGGTCGAGGGTGGCGAACAGCGCGTCCTCCACCAGAACCCCGGCACCGGTCAGCGCGTTCAGCAGGCTCGACTTCCCCGCGTTGGTGTACCCGGCGATCACCACCGACGGCACCGCATTGCGTCGCCGCTGGCCGCGCTGCACCTCACGCCCGGTCTTGAACCCGGAAATCTCGCCGCGCAGCTTCGAGATCCGCGTCCTGATCCGGCGACGGTCGGTCTCGATCTTGGTCTCGCCTGGGCCGCGGGTGCCGATCCCGCCGCCGCCGGCCACCCGGCCGCCGGCCTGCCGGGACAGCGACTCACCCCAACCGCGCAGCCTGGGCAGCATGTACTGCAGCTGGGCCAGCTCGACCTGGGACTTGCCCTCGCGGCTGCGCGCGTGCTGGGCGAAGATGTCCAGGATCAGCGCGGTCCGGTCGATGACCTTGACCTGCACCACGCTTTCCAGCCGTCGCAGCTGGCTTGGGGTGAGCTCGCCGTCGCAGATCACGGTGTCGGCGCCGGCCGCCGCGACGATGTCCGCCAGTTCGCGCGCCTTACCCGAGCCCACGTAGGTGGCCGCGTCGACCCGGCTGCGCCGCTGGATGAGGCCCTCGAGCACCTCGGAGCCCGCCGTTTCCGCCAGCCGTCTCAGCTCGCGCAGCGAATTCTCCGCGCTGGCCAGGCTGCCCTCGGTCCAGACCCCGATCAGCACGACCCGCTCGAGGCGGAGCGCCCGGTACTCGACCTCGCTGATGTCCTGTAGCTCGGTGGATAGCCCGGCCACCCGCCGCAGCGCGTGCCGGTCCTCCAAGTCCATGCTCGGCAGATCTGGCTCGCCCAGGTCCGGCTGCTCGTCAAAGACCGTGCTCATTGTCCTCCGGTATTCGTGTAGTTCGTCCCCCGATGGTGCCACGTGACGCACGGCACCGCACTTTATTAACACCCCGGCCGCGCCATATGTGCCCGCCGCCACCGGTTCCGGCCGTCATTGACTACCGAACGGTCCTGGCATCTCGCCCAGCCCGGGGCCCAGAAGGCTCTTTCACGACATACGGATGCGGAGGATACTGAGTTCGTGGGGGGAGGCTGGTCACGATGTCCATGCGGCATTCGGT
>NZ_JBARCR010001208.1:0-5872 GCF_049794275.1 Trebonia sp. | reverse complement strand
CAGCGTCCACCGCACGCGAGCGGGCCGAAGCCACCCGCCCGATGATCGCGAAACGCGGCCGTGCCGCGTACACCGGCGAGCGCAGCATCGGCACCCTGGACGCGGGTGCCGTGGCCGTAGCCGTCATGTTCGAGGCGCTCGCCGACCAGTGGGCGAAGCGTTCAGCGGAACTGTGACCAATGGAGGCACTGTCGTGAAGAAATTCGTCAATGACCCGAGACAATTCGTCCCCGAGATGCTCAAGGGCATCGCGCTGGCGAACCCCGACACGCTGCGCTACGTCCCCGAGTACAACCTGATCATGAGGACGGACGCGCCGCGCGACGACAAGGTCTCCGTGATCCAGGGGTCCGGGTCCGGGCACGAGCCCGCGCACGTGATGATCGTGGGCAAGGGCATGCTGGACGCCGCGTGCCCCGGCGACGTCTTCGCCGCCCCGCCGATGGACTACGTGTACGAGACAAGCAAGCTGCTCGCGTCCCCCAAGGGCGTGCTGCACATCATCAACAACTACACCGGTGACCGGATGGCCTTCGAGATGGGCCAGGAGATGGCCGAGGCCGACGGCGTCACGATCGGCACGCTCCTCGTCGACGACGACGTGGCCGTGAAGGACTCCACCTACACGGTGGGGCGGCGCGGCGTAGCGGGCAACTTCTTCGTGATCAAGACGGTGGGCGCCGCGTCCGAGCAGGGCGCCGACCTGGACGAACTGCTGCGGATCGGCAACAGGGTCAACTCCGTCACCAGGACGATGGGAATGGCGCTCACCTCGTGCACGCCGCCTGCCAAGGGCTCGCCGCTGTTCGAACTCGGCGACGACGAGATGGAGATGGGCGTCGGCATCCACGGCGAGCCTGGCCGCCGCCGTGAGAAGCTGGCCAGCGCGAACGCGATCGTCGACGAGCTGCTCGAGGCCGTGGTGTCCGACCTGCCGTTCACATCAGGTGACACCGTGGCGCTGATGATCAACGGCCTCGGCGGCACCCCGATCAGCGAGCTGTACCTGCTCTACGGGTACGCCCACGAGCAGCTGGCTAAGCGCGGCATCCGCGTCGGCAGGTCCTACGTCGGCGAGTACTGCACGTCGCTGGACATGGCGGGCTGCTCGATCACGCTGAGCCGCCTGGACGACGAGATCGTCGGCCTGCTCTCGGCACCGGCCGAGATCGCGATCCGCACCTTCTGAGCGCGGAAGCTTCCGGGTGCCGGTCACGGCACCCGGAAGCTCCGCCGTGGGGCCTCGGGCGGAGAAACGCGCACGTTCGGGATGAAATCACGCAGGCTCCCCCTTGATGGCGAAGGACGACAGGCGGCGGGAGGCGAGGACCAGCGCGCCGACCGTGACCACGATGCCGAGCACCAGCGAGGTGCTCAGCCCGAGGCCGGCGTTGAGGTCCTTATCGGGGTAGATGGCGTTGGCGATGCCGAGCGAGTAGTGCGCGATCGACAGGATGCGGGCGCCGCCGACGATGTTGCCGAGCAACCCCTCCCAGATCAGCACGTACAGCAAGCCGGCCGCGATCGCGCGAGTGGTAAGCACCGAGGCCATCACGAACACCGCGGTGTAGATCACCGAGCCGACCAGGGCGCCGACGAACAGGGCGAACGCGAGCTTGCCGCTGTTGGGCGCGAGCAGGCCCGCGATCAGCTCGGGGACGGCGGCGAACAGCATCGTCAGCACCGCGGCGACCACCCATTTGGTCAGCACGATCGAGCCGCGGCGGACAGGCGTGGCCAGCAGGTGGATCGCGCTGCCGTCGTCGATCTCGGCGCCGAGCACCCCGGTGCCGATGATCAGCGCGAGGAGCGGGAGCAGCACGGAGAAGCCGAAGTCTCCGAGGATCTGCGCCTCCCACGAGGAGCCGGCCGGGTGGGTCGCCCGCACCGCCAGCGTGAGCGCGATAAGGACCACCGCGGGGATCGCGAACAGCAGGGCGCGCCTGCGGCCGAGCGTCGCGCGGACGGTGATCGACGCGATCACCGGGTTGAAGAATCCGGACATGCCGGGTCAGCTCCCTTGGCCTTGGGCCGAGCTCGAGCTCGAGCCTGCGATCAGATAGCCGAAGACGCTTTCCAGCGACTCGTCGGTAGGCAGCAGCTCGCGGAGTGCGATGCCGTTCTCCCTGGTGAGCACCGCGATCTGAGCGCAGAACGCGCCGAAGTCGCTCGTCCGCACCTGCAGGCTCCCCCGGCCGGTGAACTCGACGGCGTTGGTGTACGGCTGGCCGACGAGCACGGCGGCGAGCTTCCTGTCGTCCGAGGACCGGACGTTGAACACGTGCGGGCGGCTCGTCATCAGCCGCCTGATCGCGCGGAAGTCCCCGGACGCGGCGAGCCGCCCGGCGACCATCACCTGGATCGTGCCGGACACCTTCTCCACCTCTTCGAGGATGTGAGAGCTGAAGAGGATGACGCGGCCTTCTGCCCCGAGCTTGCCGAGCAGGTCCATCATGTGCAGCCGCTGCCGGGGGTCCATACCGTTGAACGGCTCGTCGAGCAGCAGGATCTCCGGGTCGTGGACCAGGGCGGCAGCGACCTTGATCCGCTGCCGCATGCCCTTGGAGTAGGTGGCGATCCGCCGGTCTTTCGCCGCCGCCATGTCGGTCATCTCGATGGCGCGGTGCGTCGCGGCGTCCGGGTCGGGGAGCTTGTGCAGCTTCGCCGTCGCGTTCACGAACTGCTCGCCGGTGAGGAAGGCGTAGACGGAGTCGCGTTCGGGGACCAGGCCGAGGCTCCGGTAGATCTCCGGGTTTTCCCAGCTCGGCTTGCCACCGATGGTGAGCGTGCCCTTGGACGGGGCCAGGAACCCGGCGATCATGTGCAGGATCGTGGACTTGCCCGCGCCGTTCGGGCCGAGCAGCCCGGTGACGCCGGGGCCGATGGTCATCGTGATGTCGTTGACCGCCACCACGTTGCCGTACCAGCGGCTGACGCTGGTCAGTTCGATGCCGCTCATGACAGGCGCGCCGCCTTCCGGTATCGGGCGAACAAGCCGGTCAGGCACGCCCCCAGCAGGACGAGGAGGACGAGGGCGTAAACGGCGCCGAAGCTGCCGGGGTAGAGCACGTTGTCGCTCTGGCCGGTGCCGTGGCCGCTCAGCCACATCCGCACCCCGTCAAACAGCGTGAAGGGGCTGAACAGCCCGGACACCTTCTCCGCCATGGGCACCGCCGGGGCTACGAAGTGGCCCGCGTTCTGGATCGACTGGGCTTGCTGCTGGCGGATGCCGTGGTTCTCCACTTGCAGCAGGATCTCCGCGAGCGTGTACGTGGCCAGGAAGAAGATCGCCACCGTGCCGGTCGCGAAGGCCCGGCGGCCGGTCAGGCTCGCGAGGAACAGGCTGATCGCGGCCAGCACCACCGCCCACATCAGCCCGACGAGCAGCCCGGGAATGAACTCCCTCGTCTGCGCCCAGACCGCGGCGCCGCCGTGCGCGTTGACGATCGTGCCCAGGTAGAGCACCAGCAGCGGGACCTCGATCATCACGGCGCACGCGGCGGTGAACGCGAGGTACTTCGCGAGCGGATAGTCGGAGGTCTTGATCGGCCGGGCGAAATACAGCGGGAGCACGCGGCTGCGCAGGTCGCGGGAGACGAGCTCGGGGGCCTGCACGGCGACGAAGATCGTCATCACGAGGTCGCGCAGGACCGGCTGGTAGGTGTCGTAGAAAACCAGCTGCCCGTTCCCATTGGCCAGCGAGGCCGCGTTGACCACCGCGGGGAGGAGCAGCGCGACAAAGGCGATCACCGGTACGATCTTGGCCTTCGCGCCCCGGCCGAAGCCGAAGGCCGACCGGAAGCTGTGCCAGGCCAGCGCCCGGACCATCTGCGCGCGGCCAAGCCGCGGGCCGTCGTAGCGGCGGTAGCCGAGGTCGTGGATAACGCCGGCCGCGGCGCCGGTCGTTGCGGTAGGAGTGTCAGCCGGCATCTGCCGCCTCCAGGGGGGTCATGTCCGCGGTGTCATCGCGGAACAGTTCCTCGACCTGGTGCCGACGCCGCTCCAGGCGGCTCAGCGGCAGGCCGAGGTCGGCGACGCTGTCCCGCACCGCGTCGTAGGTGTCGTCGCCGCCGATGGGCACCAGCAGGCTGCGCTGGTAGGCCCGCGGCCGCAGGCCGCGGCGGGTCAATTCCCTCTCCAGCCTCGCCAGGCCCTCCTCCACCTCGACGACCAGCGTCTGGCTGGCCTTGGTGAAGGTGTCGATCGTGTCCGCCCGCAGCAGGCGGCCCGCCTCGATGGCGACCAGGTGATCGCAGATCCGCTCGATCTCGCCGAGCAGGTGCGAGGCGACCACGATCGAGATGCCGAACTCCTCGCCGATCGTCGCGATCAGCTCGAGCATCGCGTTGCGGCCGGCGGGGTCGAGCCCATTGGTCGGCTCATCGAGCAGCACCAGCCTCGGATCGCCGACCAGCGCCTGGGCGAGCTTCACCCGCTGCTTCATGCCGGTTGAGTAGCCGCCGATCTGGCGGTACCGCTCCTCGTACAGGCCGACGTGCCGCAGCGCCTCGGCGGCGCGCTCCCGGGCCGAGGTGGCCGGCAGCCCGGACATGCGGCCCATGTGCGTGACGAACTCGGTCGCCGAGACGTCCGGCGGCAGGCAGTCGTGCTCGGGCATGTAGCCGACGAGCTGGCGGATCCGCATGCCGTCCTTGACGCAGTCCAGGCCGAGCACCTTCGCCATGCCCTGGGTCGGGTCGAGCAGGCCGAGGAGGACCTTGATGAGCGTGGATTTCCCTGCGCCGTTGGCGCCGATCAGCCCGGTGACGCCGGGCGCGAAACTGACGGTGAGGCCGTCCAGGGCGGTGACGTCGCCCGGGTACACCTTGGACAGCGCGGCCGTCTCGATGACCGCCGCGGCTTCCCCGTCAGGCAATGAGGGGATCATGGCGCTAAGCCTCCCAGGCGCGCGGCCGCTGAGCGTCCCCCTCCGTGGTGAAAAGCCGGCCGCGCCGGATACGCTTCGCGGGCTACGCCCCCGGGATGAGGCACGGTCGGCGATCTGCGGTTACCGTAGGTCTGTGGTCTCCGAAGGCGACACGTCCTACCCGCGCCGTGAATCGGCCCCGCTGCCGGCATACCCGGACGCGGGGCCGGGGCGGCGATCCCGGCCGCCCCGCCCGCCGCTGACCAAGCGGATGCGGCGCGGGCACTGGATCGCGCTCGACTGCGTGGCCGGAGGGCTGGCCGCGGTCGCCGAGATGGCCCTCGTGGGGCAACGTCCCGGCATTGTCGCGGTGCCCGCCGTGCTGCTGCTCGGCGTGGCTGTCTTCGTGCCGGTGGCGCTGCGCCGCCTTGCCCCGGTCGCCGCCTTCGGCGCCCTCATCATCCTCGCCGTGCTGCTCGCCGCCGAGGGCTTCGCCCCTGGGGTCGTGTTCCTGGCCGCCGCCTACGTGCTCTACCTGGTGACAGCCACCAGCAACCGGCGGACCAGCGGCGCCGCGCTGGGGCTGGCGCTCGCCGTGATGGTGCTCATCATGCTCGCCGACCACCGGGTCAGCCGCAACAGCGGCGCCGCGGGCTTGCTGATCCCCGCCGCATTCGCCCTGATCGTCTGCTGGATAGCCGGCTACTCGATGCGGCAGCGGCGGCTGTACGCCCAGATGCTGCAGGAACAGGCCACGAGCAGCGCCGTGGCCGAAGAGCGGCTGCGGATCGCCAGGGAACTGCACGACGTCGTAGCGCACAGCATGAGCGTCATCGCCGTGCAGGCCGGCTACGGGCAGTACGTCATCGACAGCAGCCCCTCCGACGCGCGCGACGCCCTCGGCGCGATACAGGCCACCAGCAGGGACGCGCTCGAGGAGATGCGCCGGATGCTGGGGGTGCTGCGCCAGCAGGACGCGGCGGCGGCGCCCGCGCCCGCCGTGAC
>NZ_JBARCR010001207.1:0-6538 GCF_049794275.1 Trebonia sp. | reverse complement strand
CGTCACCGGCGTCCCGAACCTGACGACGGCGCCGCGCGCGGCGGCCAGCCGGAGCATCGCGGCCATCGCGCGGTCGGGGTCGAGCACGCCGGCTTCTTCGTGGTACATGACCTGGCCGGCGCCGGTGAAGTCGACGTACGGCCAGCGTTCGGCGGCCGCCGCGGGTGCCAGCAGCTCGGCGGGCACGCCGCAGTCGGTCAGCACCGCGTGGAGTTGCTTCGGATCCCGGCGGGCGCCGAAGTCGAGGCCGCCGGTTCGCTGCAGCAGCGACTCCCCCGCGTCGGCTTCGAGCTGCCGCCACAAGATCCCCGCCCGGCCGGTCAGCCGCACGTACAGCGGGTCCGGGTACGCCCGGCGGAAGATCCGGGCGCTGCCGTGCGAGCTGCCGTTCCGGTGTCCCGGCTGGAACGCCTCGAGCACCACGACGTCCATCCCCCGCTCGGCCGCCGCCCAGGCGGCGGCCGAGCCCGCGAGGCCGGCCCCCACGACGATGAGATCGGCGCGCGTGGCGGCCATGAGGCACCCTCCGGGGTCAGGAAAGCCTGTCGATTGTGCACCTGACACTAGTGGAGCGCGACGGGGCAGAGCACCGGGAACGACCCCGGCGGCGCCGCGCGCTGCCCGCGATCGCATTCGCCCTGTGTACGCAGATTCACTGTGTACGCAGATTCACTGTGCGCGCAGATTCACTGTGCACCCGGATTCACTGTGCACCCGGATTCACTGTGCACGCGGATTCATAGCCTGCGCTTTTCTGGTTTGCCGCCGGGGATCGCGGCGCGCATTTCTTCGCGGTTATTCGCTCAATTGGCAATGCTTTGCGAGTGGCAATATGCTTTGGGCTGCCTGGCCTCGACGCCGGGACGCGGAGTGCCGGTCCATCGGCATCGGAGCGGTGATGAATACTGAGGAACCGGACGGCGAGCAGCCGTTTTCCGGTCTGGACGACACCCCGGTCGAGGCGACGGTGCTGCGCATGATGCTCGGCGGCCAGCTTCGCCGGCTCCGTGAGGCCGCTGGGATCACGCCCGAGCAAGCCGGCTTCGAGATCCGGGCGTCGCGGTCCAAGGTCAGCCGGCTGGAAACCGGCCGGGTCGGGCTCAAGGGCCGTGACGTCCAAGACCTGCTCACCCTGTACGGCGTAACCGACGAGGATGTGCTGGAGAAGGTCCTGGCGCTCGTCAGGCAGTCCAATACACCGGACTGGTGGGCCAAGTACAACGACATCCTGCCCGGGTGGTTCGAGGCTTACCTCGGGCTCGAGTCCGCCGCGTCGACCATCCGCAGCTTCGAGATCCAGTTCGTGCACGGCTTGTTCCAGACCGAGGATTACGCGCGGGCCGTCACCAGGCCCGGGCGCAAGGGCGCGCCCGCCGGTGAGATCGAAGACTGGGTCCGGCTGCGCCTCAGCCGCCAGGCCCTGCACGCCAGGCAGAAGCCGCCAAGGATCTGGTCGGTCATGGACGAGGCGGTGCTGCGGCGGCCCGTGGGCGGGCCGGCGGTGATGCGCGCCCAGCTCAGGCACCTCGTCAAGATGGGGGCGATGCCGCACGTGACGCTGCAGGTGGTCCCGTTCTCCCGTGGCCGTCACGCCGCGGAGAGCGGGTCGTTCACCGTGCTGCGCTTCGAGGAGCGCGACCTGCCCGACGTGGTGTACCTCGAGCAGCTCACCGGCGCCATCTACCTGGACCAGCGCTCGGACGTCGAGCAGTACCTGGAGGTCGTCGACGAGGTCAGCGGCGAGGCGCTGACACCGGACGACACGACACGCTTCATCGAGCAGGTTGCCAGGGAGACATGACCAGAACCCCGGGATTCGACACCAGCGTGGCGCATCAGGCCCGGATCTACGACTACCTGCTCGGCGGCAAGGACAACTACGCCGCCGACCGGGCGGCTTCCGAGGCCGTGCTCACGATCTATCCGGAGATGGCGTTCAACGCGCGCGCCAACCGGGCGTTCCTCGGGCGCGCCGTCCGCTACCTGGCCGGCCAGGCGGGGATACGGCAGTTCCTCGACATCGGCACCGGCATCCCGACGGCGGGCAACACCCACCAGGTCGCCCAGGAGATCGCGCCGGAAAGCCGGGTCGTCTACGTCGACTACGACCCGATCGTGCTCGCGCACGCCCGCGCCCTGCTGACCAGCGGCGGGCCGGGCGCCACCGACTACATCCACGCCGACCTGCGCGACACTCCCGCGATCCTCGGCCGGGCCGCTGAGCTGCTGGACTTCAGCAAGCCGGTGGCGGTCACGCTGATCGCGATCTTGCACGCGATACCGGATTCCGACGACCCGCACGCGATCGTCGCCAGCCTCATGCGCGCCCTGCCGCCCGGCAGCCACCTCGCGATCTCGCATATAGCGGCGGACCTCATCGACCCGGAGACGCGAAGCGGCCTCGACAACCTGGCGGACCAGATGATCCAGCAGGACTTCACGTTCCGCAGCGGTGAGCAGGTGGCGCGGTTCTTCGCCGGCACTGACCTCGTGGCGCCCAGGCTGGTACGGGTCGAGGAATGGCGCCCCGAGCCAGGCGACCCCGCAGGCACGTCGTCCGTGTGGGGCGCGGTGGGCCGCAAGCGATAACGCTCACCTCACGTGAGAGGCTGAGCTTGGAGGTAACCGACGATGAAGATCGGCTTGCAGATTCCGGACTTCAGCACCCCGCGCGGGCCCGAGCGGCTGGGTGCTGAGCTGGCCACGGTGGCCAGGACCGCGGACGACGCGGGGTTCGAGTACATCGCCGTCATGGACCACTTCTTCCAGATCCCGGCCGTCGGCCCGGCCGAGCGGGAGATGCTCGAGGCGTACACGACGCTGGGCTACCTGGCCGCCTGCACGTCGCGGGCCGCGCTGCTCACGGTGATCACCGGCACGGTGTACCGGGAACCCGGCATGCTGGCGAAGATCGTCACCACGCTTGACGTGCTGTCGAAGGGGCGGGCCTGGCTGGGCATCGGCGCGGCCTGGAACGAGCAGGAGTCCCGTGGCCTCGGCATTCCGTTCCCGCCGGTCGCCGAGCGCTTCGAGCGCCTCGAGGAGGCCCTGCAGGTCTGCCTGCAGATGTGGCATGGCGACGAGTCGCCGTACCACGGCAAGCACTACCAGCTCGAGCGGCCGCTCAACTCGCCGCAGTCGCTGTCCAGGCCGCACCCGCCGATCATGATCGGCGGCGGCGGGGAGAAGAAGACGCTGCGGCTCGTCGCCAGGTACGCCGACGCGTGCAACGTGTTCGCCGGCCGGGACGAGGCCCGCAAGCTCGACGTGCTGCGGCAGCACTGCGAGGCCGTCGGCCGCGACTACGACACGATCTACAAGACGGTCTACTACGCGTTCAACACGTCCCATGGCGCGCAGCGGATCATCGACGACCTCGGCACGCTCGCCGGGCTCGGCTTCGACGCGGCGATCGGGGGCGTGGTGAACGTGTGGGACGTCAGCCCGGTGGAATTCATCGGCAGCGAGATCATCCCCGTCGTGGCGGATTTCTAGGGTTCGCGGCGAGAGTCACCACGGGCCCGTTCGGGATAAATCTCTTCTCTTTTATCCGCGGGCAAGGAACTCTTCGATAGAGACGGCGAGGGCGACCGGGGTCTCGAACATCGGGTAGTGGCCGGTGCCGCGCAGCACCTCGAGCTCGGAGTTCGGGTACACCTGCAGCCAGGTCTGCTCCATGAACTCGGCGGGCTGGGTCGGGTCGTACTCGCCGGTGATGACCTTGACCGGCAGCTCGGCGCCCTTGACCTGGGCGATGATGTCGGCGCGCGCCCAGGTCGGCAGGTAGCCGGCGAAGGCCTCGGCATCGGAATTGTCCAGCGAGTGCCGCACGATGACGTCGACGAAGGCCGGGGTGAGCCGGCTCCCGGTGGCGAAGTTGACGATCACCTCCCGGTTTTCCCTGCTGGCGGCGGCGCCGGTGAACAGCGCCCATTCGTGCTCGCCGAGCGGCAGGCCGCTGGCCGGGACGGGCGCCACGCCGATGAGCCGGCGGATCCGGTGCGGCGCCTGCAGCAGCACGTGCTGGATCGCGACGCCGCTCATCGAGTGCCCGACCAGCGAGAACCGGTCCCAGCCGAGGTCGTCGGCCAGGGCGATCGCGTCGGCGGCGGCCTCGGCCATCGTGTACGCGCCTGGCTCCCCGCGGCGCGACCCGTAACCGCGCAGATCGGGGAACACGTAGGTGAAATCGGCGGTGTTCAGGTACTCGGGGAGGTAGCCCCAGCCGCGCGCGGAGCCGAACCAGCCGTGCAGGGCGAGGACGTGATGGTCCCCGGATCCGACCGTGACGTGCGAGCCACCCATGGCACGTAACCTAGCGGAAATTTCGCGACAATCCAGACCACACGTCGTCGTAATCCCGCTGCCGGTGGCCGGCCTGCACGGCCTGCAGCGTCGGGATGATCGTCCAGCGGCTTTCGAACATGAACGCGAGCGTCTCGTCGAGCTTCTGCGGCGTGAGCTCCTGGGTCGAGGCGCGCGCGTAGGTCTCGGCGTCCGGGCCGTGGCTCGCGAACGTGTTGTGCAGGCTGCCGCCGCCCGGTTCGAAGCCTTCTGCCTTGGCGTCATAGGTGCCCTTGACCAGGCCCATGAACTCGGACATGACGTTGCGGTGGAACCACGGCGGGCGGAACGTGTCCTCGCCGACCAGCCAGCGCGGCGGGAAGATCACGAAGTCCACGTTGGCGAGGCCTTCGGTGTCGCTCTGGCTGGTCAGCACGGTGAAGATCGACGGGTCGGGGTGGTCGAAGCTGATCGTGCCGATGACCATGAACGTGGCCAGGTCGTACTTGTACGGCACGTAGTCGCCGTGCCAGGCGACCACGTCCAGCGGCGAGTGGTCGTAGTCGGCGGCCCAGAGGTTGCCGCCGAACTTCTGCACGACCGTGGCGGCCTCGCGTTCTTCGAACGCGGCGTGCGGGGTCAGGAAGTCCCGCTCGCTGGCCAGGCCGTTGGCGCCGATCGGGCCGCGTTCCGGCAGCGTGAAGGCGGCGCCGAAGTTCTCGCACAGGTAGCCGCGGGCGGGCTTGTCCGGCAGCTCGACGCGGAACCTGATGCCGCGCGGGATCACGGCGATCTCGCCGGGACTGACGCGCAGCGAGCCGAGCTCGGTGTGCAGGTCGACGGCGTTGAGCTCGGGGACGAACAATAGCTCGCCGTCCGCGTCGGTGAAGTAGCGGTCGCGCATGTCCTTGTTCGCGGCGTACACGTGCACGGCCATACCGCCCCGGGTTCTGCTGTCGCCGTTGCCGCCGACGGTGTACAGGCCGTCGATGAAGTCGCGCGGGTGGTCCTCGGCCGGCAGCGGCAGCGCGTTCCAGCGCAGCCGGTTCGGGTCCGGCTCGATCTCGTCGAACGGAGTGGACTTTAGGGTCCCGCTAGGGATCCTGCGGAAGGCCGGGTGTTTCGCGCTCGGCAGGATCCGGTACACCCAGGTTCTCCTGTTGACGGCTCTGGGCTGAGTGAACGCGGTGCCGCTGAGCTGCTCGGCGTACAGGCCCTGGGGCGCCTGCTGCGGCGAGTTGCGGTGCCGCGGCAGGGCGCCGTCGACGGCCTCGGTGGCGAACTCGTTGCCGAATCCGCTGAGGTAACGGAACTCGTCATCGGCCATGCCGAATGCCTCCTCGCCCCGGGTCGCGCGGTCGCGTGGCCGCGTCCGCGCCGGTCTTTGTAACGACCATCCCAGCTTCAGACGTTTCGCAGGTCAAGAGCTGTTAACGCGATTGCCTTTTTTGGAGGTTTGGGAAATGGGCGGGGACAGGTGGCTGACTTTCGACTGCTACGGCACGATCGCCGACTGGAACACGTGCATGCGGCAGGCCCTGGAACCGGTCGCGGGCGATCACGCGGCTATGCTGCTGACCGCCTACCATCAGGCGGAACTGATCTTCGAGGCCGGGCCGTGGCGGGCGTACCGTGACGTGCTCACTGACGGGCTGGCGCTGGCCGCGCGCCGCGCCGGGGTCCCGCTGCCCGGCCCGGAGGCCGGCGCCCTCGTGGCGGCGTGGCCGACGATGACCGTATTCGACGACGCGGGTCCCGCGCTGACCGCCCTGGTGGAGGCGGGCTGGCGGCTCGCGATCCTGACCAACTGCGACGACGACCTGTTCGCGACGACGGCGCCGCGGCTGCCGGCCGCCTTCGACGTGGTGGTGACCGCGGAGCAGGTGCGGTCGTACAAGCCCGACCTCGGGCATTTCCGCCGGTTCGCGGAGCTCACGGGGGCGACCCAGGCCAACTGGATCCACGTCGCGAACAGCTGGGTGCACGACATCCTGCCCGCCGCCCGGATGGGCGTGCGCTCGATCTGGGTGGACCGCGACCTCACCGGGCATCCGGCCAAGCTCGCCGAGCGGCGCATCACGGCGATGCGGCGGCTGCCGGACGCGGTCGCCGACGTGAGCGTGCTGCCGGCCTGGCCGTCGTAAGGCGCGTCTGGGCCGCGGCGCCTGACTGGGGCCTTGGCTGGCGGCCTGGCTGGCGGCCTGGCCGGCGGCCTGCCTGGCGAAGTCCAGCGCCTCGGCGGCCAGCGCGGGCC
>NZ_JBARCR010001206.1:0-2020 GCF_049794275.1 Trebonia sp. | reverse complement strand
GCCGCAGCGCGATGTCCGCGGCGCGCGCCGCGTCGAGCAGCTTGCCGCGCCGCGCGGCCGCGGAGACGTCCGCCGCGTACCTGTCCAGCGCCTCCTGGCTGGGCTTGTAACTCCCGGGCTTGTGCATCCGTGTTCCGTACCTCCGTGTCGGCCCGCACCGTAGGCTACGCCAGCCCCGAGGCTAGCGCTGCGGCGGCTCCCCGGTTACGCGGCAGGCGTCCGCCACCGCGGCGCGCAGCGTGGCCGTCGGCGTCCCGAGGGCGGCGAGGATGGGCGGCACCAGACCCTTGGTGACCGACAGCAGGCTCAGCGCGAGGAGCTCGACGCTGATCTGCGTGTCATGGCGGGCCAGCTGCTCGGCGCGGGCATTGCGCAGGCACTGCCCCACATCGGGGCCGTGCGGGAGGAACACCCCATTCGCGTGCACGCCGGGACCTGGCCGGCGCGGGTCCCAGCGCGGCCCGATGATCGGGCGCGGGCGCGCCGCGTGACTGGCGCGGCTGAGGGCCTCGAGGCCGAACGTCTCGGTCATGCGGTCCCGCACCGCGTCGACGTCGATTCCGACGGCGGCGAGCGCGTTCCTGTCCAGGTCGCCGAACAGCCCGCCGCCCGACAGCCGGACAACCTGCTGTTCCACGCGCTCCGGCGTGACCCCGTGCTCGCGCAGCGCGGCGGCGGCCGGGTGATCGGCGCCGGCCAGGGCGATCAGCCAGTGCTCGCAGCCGACATAGGGGAGGCCGAGCCTCCTGGCGTGCTCGAAGCCGCCCATCGGGATCGCCCTGGCTTCCTCGGTCAGCAGCGGCATGGTCAACCCCGGCCGCCTGCGGCGCCTGATCATCCGGGCCTCCCTGCCCGCTTACCGTGCTTCCTGTGCACGGTCTGCTTGGTGACCCCGAGCCGTACGGCGATGTCCTGCCAGGACCATCCGAGCCGCCGCGCGTTGTCGACCTGCAGGATTTCCAGCCGTTCTGTCAGCATCCGGAGGGCGGCCACGGCCCGCAGCCCCACGTCCGGGTCGGTGCTCCCGGCGGCCTCGGCGATCTCGGCGCTGGTCTCCATGACCGTCAGCATATGCTGACAGTCATTCGCCGTCAACAAAAGCTGACGCCCGGGACGTCGGGCATTATTGAGCGATGGCTGATGCCAACGACGTGCGCCGTCTCGCGCTGTCCCTGCCTCACGTGGAGGAGATCGACAGCGACGGCTTCGACTTCCGGGTCGGCGGCAAGGGCTTCGTCTGGTCCTATCCCGAGCGTCAGCCGGGCAGGCCCCGCGTCATCAGGACGGATATCGCGGTGCTCTACGTCGGTGACGAGGCCGAGAAACAGGCCCTGCTGCTCGGCGAGCCGCGGCTCTTCTTCACCACGCCCGGATACGACGGCTGGCCGCTGGTGATGCTGCGGCTACCGGAGGTGGACGGCGGACGCCTGGCGGAACTAGTGACCGACGCGTGGCGGATGCGAGCCCCCGAGGCGCTCGCCGCAGAGCTGGGCGAACAGTGAGGCAGAAACGGGAGGTGTGGTCGTGAACGGTGCGCAGGCGCTCATCAGGACGCTGGCCGGGTGCGGGGTGGAGGTGTGCTTCGCCAACCCGGGGACGTCGGAGATGCACTTCGTGGCCGCGCTGGACACGGTGCCGGAGATGCGCGGGGTGCTGTGCCTGTCCGAGGGCGTGGTGACCGGCGCCGCGGACGGCTACGGCCGGATGACGGGCCGGCCCGCGGCCGCATTGCTGCACCTCGGGCCCGGCCTGGGCAACGGGCTGGCGAACCTGCACAACGCGCGCCGCGCGGCGACCCCGCTGCTCGCCGTGGTCGGCGACCACGCCACCTATCACAAGCGGCTTGACGCGCCGCTCGAGTCCGACATCGACTCGCTCGCCAGGCCGGTTTCCGTGTGGGTCCGCCGATCGCCGCGCGCTGACGACGTGGCCGCCGACGCCGTTGACGCCGTGACGGCGGCCTGCGCTCCGCCCGGCGGGGTGGCGACGCTGATCCTGCCGGCGGACGTGTCGTGGACCG
>NZ_JBARCR010001205.1:0-1948 GCF_049794275.1 Trebonia sp. | reverse complement strand
AGAAACTTGTAATCCTTCTAACGGTTCCCTGAACATCACTTCAGAAGGCACCTTCCTGCCTGGCAGCCCGCGGTCCGGGTATACGCTCCCTGAAGCCCGGGGTACCAGCGCGACCACGTCCACCTGGGGCGGAGGTAACCACGTGTCTGGCCTGCTCATTACCGCGATAGCCCTCGGAACGGTCTTCGTAGTTGAGTTGCCGGACAACTCCGGGCTGGCGAGCCTGGTGCTGGGCACCCGGTACCGGCCGATCGGGGTGTTCGCCGGGACGGCGGCGGCTTTCGCGGTACACGCAGCGCTGGCGGTGACGGCCGGGAGCCTCCTCGCCCTGGCCCCGCACAAGATCGTCCAGATCGTGGTCGCCGCGGTGTTCCTGGCCGGCGCCGTGCTGGTGCTACGCGTGGACAACGATGACGATGACGAAGCGCGGCTGAAGGCCGATGCCACCGGGTTCTGGCCCGTAGCTGCGACCTCCTTCGGGGTGATCTTGCTGGCGGAGCTGGGAGACCCGTCGGACATCACGATGGCCAACCTTGCCGCCAGATACCACGACCCGGTGGCGGTGGGCATCGGGAGCGTGCTGGGCCTGTGGCTAGTGGCAGCGCTGGCCATCACGGGCGGGCGGGGACTGCTGCGGATCTTGCCGATGCGGTGGATCAGCCGCCTGGCCGCGCTGGTGATGGTCGTCATGGCAGGGATCACCCTGGCCGGCGCATTCCGGTGACGCCCGGCCAGGCCTGGCCCACCCAAGTCAGGCCAAAGCTGAAGCCCTGAGCCTGTACGAAGCACTGACCGTGTTGGGACTTCCCCTGTACCCAGTCCACGCGCCGGTCCACGGCGAAGCAGGGCTTTCCTTGGAAGCCCAGTGATCGGCGTGTCCAGCTGGAACTGCCTGAGAGCGGGCGTGCTGTCGCAGGCGCTCGCGAATCGCCCTCAGGGGGTGATGCACGGTGGAGCCGCCGGTGCGATCTTGAGGCTAAGAGTTCAGTCGGGGGTTAATTGCCCGTCGCGGTCAGGCCGTCCTTGGTGGGCAGCACTCGGCCAAGAGGAGGAACATGCCATGGCGATAGGTCCTGTACAGCTCATCGTGCTCGGGTTCAGCCACCCGGACTTCCACGGCGAGGTCATCGCCGAGCTTGAACGGCTTCGCGAGAGCGACACGGTGCGGGTCATTGACGCGCTGGCCGTGTACAAGGACTCCAGGGGGGAGCTCGAGGTCGAGCACCTCAGCAACCTGACCCAGGAGGAGGCCATCGAGCTGGGCAGTAAGGTCGGGGCCTTGGTCGGCCTGGGCATCGCGGGTGAGGAAGGCGCGGAGGAAGGCGCGGAGGCCGGCGCGGAGGAGGCGGCTGAAGAGGGGATCCACGTGTTCGGCGACGCGGAATGGGATGTCATCGAGGAAATCCCGAACGACTCCGCGGCCGCCCTCATCCTGCTGGAGCACCACTGGGCGGTGCCGCTACGGGACGCGATCTTCCGGGCGGGCGGCTTCCGGATCAGTGACGGGTTCATCAGCCCGCTCGACCTGGTCCAGATTGGGCTGGCCACGGCCGAGGAGGCCAAGGAACTGCACACCATGGAGCACACTGCAGGCAAGCACTAACGAAGGAGGATGACATGTTCGGATCTCGCAGGGTCGCACGGCGGACCGGGCGGCGCACCGCCCGGCGCGTGAGCCGCCGCCGCTGAGCGCGTCAGCATCCCGGGGCGCCGCCGGGCGGCGGCGCCCCGGACCGTACGGAATCCCGGGAGTTCACGGTTGCAGGCCGCCGCCGAGGACTACCCAGTGCTCACACGGCAGTTCCTGCGCGTGATCGGACTCCTCGATCCGGGCACGTCGCTACTGCGCCCCGGCACGCCGCTGCGCGTGCTCACCGACAACCTGCGCCCGCACCGGGCCCCCGCCACGGACGCTCTAATTCCGGACCCGTTCGGTGCTGTGTCATAT
>NZ_JBARCR010001204.1:0-1507 GCF_049794275.1 Trebonia sp. | reverse complement strand
GGGCGGACAGGTGCGGCGAAAAGGGGCGGGCCAGTGCTAGACGAAGATCAGGCGGCGGCGCCGAAGGAGTATGTCAGGCGCCTCGATGAGGCCTCCGACCACCTGGCGGAACTGGCGGACGTGCTGACCGCCGAGGAAGAAGTCGGCCGGGTGCTGCAGCGCAGCGTCGACCAGCTGGTCGAATCGGTGCCTGGCGCCGACATGGCGAGCGTGACCGTACTGAGCGGTGACGCGGGCGAGACGGTGGCCAGCAGCAACGAGCGGGTGTGGGCGATCGACTCCGACCAGTACGCCACCGGGGATGGCCCGTGCCTTGAGGCGTCCCGCACCCGCGAGGTCGTCCGCGTCGGGGTGGAGGAGGCACACGAGCGCTGGCCGGGGTTCGCGCGCAGCGCCCGGGCGGCCGGGGTGGCGAGCTACCTATGCCATCCGCTGTTCATCGACGAGGAGTTCGCCGGCTCGCTCAATCTCTACAGCGAGCAGCCGCACGGTTTCAGCGATTTCGACGTGGCGCTGCTCCGGCTGTACATCACGGCGGCGAGCGCCACGATCGCCAGCGCGCGCCGCTACGCCAAGGCCCGCACCCTGGCCGAGCATCTCCATAAGGCCCTCGACTCCCGCGCGCTGATCGACCAGGCTATCGGCATCGTGATGAGCCGCCGCGGGATCGGCGCGGAGCAGGCATTCGACGAACTGGCCCGCGAGTCGCAGAACAACAACATCAAGCTGCGCGACCTCGCCGCCCGGATCGTCGACAACGCGAGCCGTCAGCGCAGGTAAACCGGCGGACCCCGTCAGCAGGTCAGCAGGCCGGAGGCCTGCTTGGCGGCGAGGATCCGCTGCGCCGCGGCGTCCACCACGGCGCGGAACGACGGAGACGAAGAAGCCTTCGCGAGCACCGCCGCGGCCATCGCCTGCGCCGGCGCCAGCGACTGCGAGGTGATCATGTCACCGCCCGCGGTCAGGAACGAGATCGCCCGCGACGCCGCCGGGATCGACTGCACGGCGAGGGCGTCCCCCAGGTCGTCGGACATGATCACGCCGCCGAAGCCGAGGCCTGACCCCGACCCGGACCCGGACCGCACCAGCTTCATCACCGTGGGCGAAAACACCGCCAGCTGGGTACGGTCGATCAGCGTGTAGGTGGCCAGCGCCACCATGACGAACGGCACTCCCGCGACCACCGCCGCGCGGAACGACCCGAGATCGGGATCATTCGGCGTGGTGACGTTATCGACCACGTCGGCGGTGAAGTCGGTGTTCCCGGTCACCCGGCCGAGCCCGGGGAAGTGCTTGGCCGACGTCGCTACCCCGGCCGAGGCCATCCCGGTGATGAACGCCGCCCCATGCGCCCCGTTGCCGGCCGGCGTGGAGCCGAACTGCCTGTCCAGCGCCCCGATCGGCGCGTTCGACGCGGCCGTGGCGGCGGGCACCACGTCCATCACCGGCGCCAGGTCGAAGTTCACCCCTGCGGCGCGCAGTTCGCGCGCCCAGCCGGCCGCCGCGG
>NZ_JBARCR010001203.1:0-2814 GCF_049794275.1 Trebonia sp. | reverse complement strand
CGCTGGTGACGGCCGCCTCCGAGCTGGCGGAGGCGGCGACACCGGCGGTGTAGCCGGGGGCACGCCTGGCCAGCCGGTGGCCCAGCCGCTGCATCGGCTTCTCGATCGTGTAGTAGGTGAGCGCGCTGACCGCGATGATCACGACCGCCAGCGCGACGAACACCCCCGCCTGGACCGGCTCCGTCGAATGGTCCAGGCGGTGCAGCGCGGGGACATCCCGGTAGGCGTCGAACACCAGCGGATGCAGCAGGTAGACCGAGAAGCTGATCACGCCCAGCCAGGCCGCGACCCGCGGCACCTTCCGGTTCCTCGCCGCCATCCCCAGGCCGAACGTGGCCGCGGCGAGCAGGATCGAGGTCGCCCACTGGACCTGCCACTGGTGGCCCATGCGCGCCCCGTGCCATAGCCCCGCGGCGGTGGTGAGCGCGAGGACGGCGAGCACCGTGCCCGCGGCCACGAACCGGTTCAGCTGTCCCTGCTCGGCCCGGTAGATCACCGTCCCGGTAAACATCAGCGCCAGGATCTCGTACCCCGACCACGGGTACGGCGATCCCTGGTTGACGCTGACCAGGACCAGTGCGGTGAGCGCGGCGAGAGCCCCGCCCAGCCGCGCCGGCCAGCGCTTGTCGGTGACGGCCAGCACGATGCCGCCGATGATCAGCGCGTCGGCGGTCACGTTGAGCCAGAGCGGGCCGTGGCCGTAATGCTCCGACCAGCGGGCAAGCGCCGCCATCGGCAGCACGCCGCCGAGCGCTACCGCGCCGACCGCGAAGGTCAGCGCGTAGCTGCTGCTGCGAGCGTGGATCCGCCAGCTGAACAAGGCCGCGAGCAGCAGGTAGAAGACCATCTCGTAGGAGAGAGTCCACGTAACGTTCGGCACGTTGGGGCCGGTGAGCAGGTTCGGCAGCATGAGCAGCCATGACATGACCGACGTCAGCGGGTGGTGCTCGGCGCCCCTGATCGTGCCGAACCTGTTCCAGTAAGCGATGGCGGCCAGCACGATAGCCGCCGCGTACATCGGGAACAGCCGGAACCCGCGGCTGGTCCAGAACGCCCGCAGGCTGCCCTTGCGCTCCAGCGACGCCGGCACGATGTAGCCGCTGACCAAGAAGAACACGAAGACGCCGTACTCGCCGAAATTGAACCACTGATACAGGAAGTCCCGCGCAGGAAGCAGCAGCAGCGTGGAGCCGTGGTCGAACACCACGCAGAGGGCGGCGAACCCGCGCAGCGCGTCCAGCCACGCCAGCCTGCTTGTGGTTCCTGCGGTCTTCGGCATCTCGCCGTACGTTACCCCACCGCGCCCGGTGGCGGCCGCCAGGCCGATGGACGTTGTAGCCTGCACGGGGCGCGACGGGTAGGTTACGTGGTATGCCGACAGAGCCCCGGGCCGAGGGCGCGACGCTTTCCGCCGACACGCGCTGGCTTACCCCTGACGAGCAGCGCGCCTGGGGCACGTACATCCGGCTGGCGAAGATGCTGATGCGGCAGCTCGACAGGGACCTGCACCCGTTCGGGCTCTCCACCAACGACTACGAGATCCTCGTCGAGCTGTCAGAAGCTCCAGAGATACGGCTGCGGATGACCGAGCTCGCCGACCTCACCGCCCAGTCCCGCAGCAGGCTCTCGCACCAGATCACCCGCATGGAGGCCAAGGGACTGGTCCGCCGCGAGGGCTGCGACGGGGACAAGCGCGGCACGTTCGCGGTGATCACCCCGCGCGGCCAGGCCATCATCGAGCGGGTCGCCCCGTCCCACGTGGACAGCGTCCGGCAGCACTTCATCGACCAGGTGTGCCCCGAGCACCTCAAGGTGCTCACCGACGCCTACGAACCGGTCCTCAACCGCCTCCGCAAGGTCCGCGACAGGGACTAGCGGCTAGAACAGGACGGACATGAACTCGCCGACTTCACGGAAGCCGGCGCGGAGGTAGGCGGCCCTGGCCGGGGCGTTGAAGTCGTTGACGTAGAGCGACACAACCGGCGAGACCGAGCGGCGGGCCTCGTTGACCACGGCGGCCATGCCGGGCGCGGCCAGGCCCTGGCCGCGGAACTCCGGGCGGACCCAGACGCCCTGGACCTGGCACGCCTGCGGGGTGGCGGCGCCGACCTCGGCCTTGAAGATCACCCGGCCGTCCTCGATCCGCGCGAACGCGCGGCCGGCGCGCACCAGCTCGCTGACCCGCGCACGGTAGGCGGTTCCCCCGTCGCCCGAGAGCGGCGAGACACCGACTTCCTCCGTGAACATGGCTATCGAGGCGGGAAGCAAAATATCAATTTCGTCAGAACGTACGCGCCTGACTGCGGGATCGGCAGCTATCTCCGGCGGACCGTCGATGGCCATCAGCGGCTGCGCTGCCCGCACGTCGCGCGCCGGGCCCCACTGCGGGCGCAGCAGTCCCCAGAGCTGCGCCACCGCGGCGGACGGCCCGACGAGGGAGGAGCAGCGGCGGCCCTGGCGCAGCGCCCGCTCCGCGAACGCGGGCACGGCCGCCTGGCTGGCCTGCACCGGGACCAGGTTCGCGCCGGCGTAGCACAGCGCGGTCAGCTGGCCGCCTGGCTCGAAGCCCCAGATCTGGGCACCGAGACGGCCCGGCTCGAGCCCGAAGGCCCGGATACGAGACGCGACGAACACATTTGCCACCGGGTCGGTGTCGCACAACGCGAGCGCCGCGGCCCGGTCGCGGTCGTCGAGCAGCCTGGCCGGCTCCGACCGCTGCCTAACGCGCAACATAATGTCAGCCTAACTGCCCAGCCGCGGCGGCGCTTAACGCCCCGCACCTGAGCGGAATGTTAGTGCCGCCGTATGCTGCTC